>DPKF01000012.1 GCA_003542655.1 Holosporales bacterium | reverse complement strand
TTGATGGCAAAAATCTTTATGAGCATTTAAAATTAACACCAAATGCAAAGATTATATTAGATAAAGCATTAGATAAACTGGGCTTATCCGCACGGGGGTACCACCGCATAATGCGCGTTGCACGCACCATTGCTGATCTAGATGAATCAGAGTGCACAGATCACCCCCACATTGCAGAAGCTTTAAGTTATAGGCAAATGATTATAGGTAATTAATTTATGACGCATGCAATCGTTTTATTTAGGCGCGATTTAAGAACAACACATAACCCTGCTCTTTATCATGCAAGTCAAGACCATAAAATTTTACCAATCTTTATTTTAGACAATAAGGAAGAATTTAAAATTGTTGGTGCTTCTCGCTTATGGCTGCACCATTCTTTAAAAAGTTTAGATAAAAGCTTGAACCATAATATGCAGTTTTTCTGTGGTGATACAAAAAACATTCTCAGCGGCCTGATCAAAAAATATAATATAGACGCGGTATATTGGAACAGATGCTATGAGCCCGCCTATATTGAACAGGACACCAAAATTAAAGCAGCTCTTCAAGAACAAGGCATACAAGTAAAATCTTTTAATGCACGTCTTATTAAAGAACCATGGGAACTACTTAAAGATGATGATACCCCTTACCGCGTTTTTACGCCATTTTATAAGAAAAATTATTTGCAAAATCATCCAAGCTTCACCCTTTTAGACAGACCACAGCAGGTCGGTCATCTTACCAGAGATGAAAAAACGTCGCTAGATGCTTTGAAACTGTTAACCCATCATAATTGGGAAGAAAAAATATTATCGTCGTGGCAAGTTGGCGAACAAGCTGCACAAGATAAACTTTTAAATTTTATAGATACACGACTGCATCATTATAAAAGGGGGCGTGACTACCCAGCGATTAACACAACATCTGTATTATCGCCGCACCTGCACTTTGGTGAAATCTCTCCGCAACAAATTTGGCAAGAAATTGAAACACTGGAACCAAATGATAATACTGCATGTTTTTTAAGTGAGCTGGTATGGCGGGAATTTGCCTACTATATTCTATACCATTTCCCAACAATCCCTGATGAAAACATGAATAAGAAATTCAACCATTTTCCTTGGAATAATAATATTGAGTTTCAAAATGCATGGCAAAAAGGTGAAACCGGCATTCCAATTGTTGATGCGGGTATGCGTGAACTGTGGCAAACAGGCACAATGCATAACCGTGTTCGTATGATCGTGGCATCCTTTTTGATTAAAAACTTAGGCCAAGATTGGCGCTTTGGAAAAGACTGGTTTGATGCATGTCTATTTGATGCAGATCTTGCCAGTAATAGTTTTAATTGGCAGTGGGTTGCGGGCTGTGGACTGGACGCCGCCCCCTATTTTAGAATCTTTAACCCCATTTTACAGGGACAAAAGTTTGATACAAACGGTGATTATACACGTCGTTTTGTGCCAGAACTTAAACACCTACCAACAAAATATCTTTTCACACCTTGGCTAGCACCACGTCATATATTGCAACAAAGTGGCTTACAGCTTGATACGGCTTACCCTAATCCAATTGTTGATCTGTCAAAAAGTAGGGATGCAGCATTAGATGCTTATAAAGCAATGAAAAGCATAATTTAATAGACGTTAAAGAACAGCTATTTTTCTTCTATATATACTGTTTAAGCAGATAATAAAACCTATCAAAACCATTGGTAAGGTTAGAATTTGTCCGTAAGACAAGATATAACCTAATACTGTAAATTCGCCATCACTTGGTTCGCGCACATACTCAATCATAAATCGTGACACGCCATAGAGAACAAAAAACATACCATATATGCAACCATGAAAGCGATTTTTTGCTACATACGGGAAGCAAAACCGGAGAACAATAAACATAAATATACCCTCAAAAAAAGCCTCATAAAGCTGACTGGGATGCCGTGGATGTGTATGGCCTGGGAAGATTATTCCCCATTTTGAATCTGTTATCCGTCCAAACAGTTCTGCATTAATAAAATTTGCAATGCGGACAAAAAATAAACCAATAGGTACAACAAGAGAAACCAAATCTGCTATGATATTAAAGGAAAGTTTATGACGTTTAATGTATATGGTGCATGCGATAATACAGCCAACAAGGCCGCCATGGAACGCCATACCACCTTCCCACGTTTTGAAAATAGAGACAGGATCTTGTATCATGCGATCAAAATCATAAAAAAACATATGCCCAAGGCGCCCCCCAAGAATGATGCCCACAATCCCATACGTTAGCATATTATCAAAATGGGTATTATTTGTTTTCTCAGCAAAATAAAGCGCATATTTTGTGTTATAGTGCTTCACTAAGAAAAGCCATACGATGAAAGCCATGAAGTAAGAAATGCCATACCACCGAACAGGCCAGTTGAAAATATAAAAAGCGATGGGATCAATATTTGGAAAGGTGAACATAAATGGTATCTTTATTAAAATGTTTTTTATTGTTTACGTTATGTTTTGCCGAAAGGAATCTGGAGGGAGACATGACAATCGCGTGATGGTGTGTATAGAGAGTTTAACATTTGAAGCACAACATGTATACTTTTCTCCATATTAAATTGTAAGCGTATGGTTTATAGAATTGAAGGCACATTTTATCCCTAATTCGGGATTAACGATTTATCAAGATGACAGTTATATTTAAGGTAAAGGCCTAGAGGTTTATGAATGAGTACCGTAATCCGACATAACAGAAAAAGTATTAAGGCAGCAAGTCAAAGTGCGTCATGAAAGACGCTTGCAAGACAAAAAAGATCAGCGTAAAGGGTAAAAATACTTTCCAGCCAAGGCGCATGAGTTGGTCGTATCTGTAACGAGGAAGGGACGCTCTGACCCATAAAAATATGAATAAGAAAAAGGATATTTTTAAAATCATCCACATAAAGCCTGGTATCATATGAAATAAGGGCAGATCCATTGGCGGGAGCCAACCCCCAAAAAACAGAAT
>DPKF01000031.1 GCA_003542655.1 Holosporales bacterium | reverse complement strand
TGGTTATAAAATTCTTGAATTAATTTGTAGCCAGGATCAGATATTAATGGCATGCCAGCATCCGTAATCAGGGCTATTGAATGGGTTTTAGCTGTTTCAATAATATGAATACGGTCTTTTGCATTGCTATGGTCGTTATAAGTTCGAAGCGGCGTTTCTATTTTATAGTGTGATAATAGCTTTTTAGAATGTCTGATGTTTTCACAGTAGATGTAATCAACACTTTTGAGTATTTCTAGTGCCCGTAAAGTGATGTCTTTTAAGTTTCCAATGGGGGTTGGAACCACGTAAAGACCTGTTGCTAATTCACTCTGTAGGATGGGTGTGTTTTTTGTGTCTGTTATAATCATTGTGCACAGGCCATAAAAAGGGGGCTTAAAATAAGCCCCCTTATGAAACTATATATTTTATTATATAACAGAATTAATGGTGATGAAGGAACGACCTTTGAATCCCTTGCTGAATTCCACAATACCATCTTGTGTTGCAAATAAAGTATGATCTTTACCCATTCCAACATTAGAACCAGCATAAAATTTTGTGCCACGTTGGCGCACTAAAATGTTACCAGCCAAAACAAATTGACCACCATAACGTTTCACACCAAGTCGTTTACTTTCAGAATCGCGACCGTTCTTCGAACTACCACCAGCTTTTTTTGTTGCCATGACGAATGCTCCTAATAAACAGCTTTATGCTGCGTTGATTTTTGTAATGCGCAGGACTGTCAAATGTTGACGATGTCCTTTCATGCGACGATAATTTTGACGGCGTTTCTTTTTGAAGACCAAAACTTTACGGTCACGCATTTGGCGTACAACCATTGCTTCAACCGTTGCTGACTTTAATAAAGGAGAACCAACTTTTATTTTAGCGCCATCATCTGTCATCAAAATGTCAGATAAAGTGATCGTAGAACCTTCTTCTGCTTCGATTTTTTCAACACGAATAAGGTTATTTTCTTCTACGCGGTACTGTTTCCCGCCAGTCTTTAAAACTGCAAACATTGATTCAACACTCCAGAAATGTTTAAATAATTATAGAGAGAGTTTAAAAAAATAAACTCATTCATCCTTTATACACTATTTGCTTAAAGGATGTCAAGAATTTTATGGAGTTATCTTGCAAAATGATACGTTTTTATATCAGTCAATTCTTGAGGCCATGCTATGAATGCAGCTGAGGTCATTGTCATACTACAGGAAATGTCCTTCTTAATTCTTAAATTATCGGCACCGATGGTTCTAACCGCATTGGTGTTGGGTATGGTTGTGTCGCTTATTCAGGCCATTACGCAAATTCAAGAAATGACACTAACCTTTGTTCCTAAATTTGTTGCTGTGATCGCAATGGGCTTAATTGTTTTGCCTTATCTAGTGCCATCTTTTGAAACATTTACAAGAACGCTCTTCGTAAAAATTACCAATTCTGGTGGAATCAATAGGTAGTGCTCTATGAATAATGTCCATAATCTGGCCTTGGACGGGCTTTATCCGTTTTTCTTGTGTTTTGCCCGTGTATTAGGTTTGATTATGATGGCGCCTATTTTTTCGCAAAAAGAAATTGTATCACAAGCTAAGGTTATGTTGGCCGCAACGCTTGCCATATTTTTAACGCCACTTATTAGTAAGTTTCTTCCAACGACAAGTGACCTGAATCAAATAAATATTCTATATTTAATGCTTTTAGAATTTGGTATGGGGGCATTTATAGGGTTATCTGCAAAGGTTTTGTTTTTTTTGATTGATATTTTAGGGCATATTATTGGTATGGAATCTGGGTTATCCAGTGCGATGCTTTTTAATCCATCTAGTGGCTCACAAACAATGTTACCTACACTCGCTTTAACAGTTGGTGCAGTTGTTTTGTTGTTTGCAGCAAATTTTCATCATACGCTTGTGCAGGTTTTATATCATTCCTATGAATTTATTGATATTCATCAGCTTGGCGTGTTGCATGATTTTAAAATAAGTTTACTTGATAGTTTTCAAAAAATGTTTTTACTTGGTCTGCAATTTGCTTACCCATTTATCATTGTGGCGCTAATTTTAAATTTTAGTATTGGGCTTTTAAATAAAATTATCCCACAAATTCAGGTGTTTAGCATTATTATGCCAGCCCAAGTTTTTGTGGGTTTTTTAATGATGTCTTTGCTGATAGGGCATCTGCTAAACGGTTTTCAAATTGTTTTTTCGGAAAACTTTATTAAAATTTTTCAAAAAAGGTGATCTATGTCTGAGGATAAGGGCGATGATGATAGTGATGATAAGACTGAAGAACCTTCTAGTCGAAAATTAGAGAAAGCCAAAGAGGAGGGTAATGTTGTTTTTTCAAAAGAAATTATCACCTTTTGTATGATTATGAGTAGCGCCATTTGCATTTTGTATGTACTGCCTTGGTCTGTAAAAACAATGCTGACAGATAGCCTCGTTTTTATAGAGCGTCCTCATACGTTTGATTTAGAAATAAGCACAAAAAAAGTAGGGTGGCATGTTTATATTGTTCTTTTAAAAATATTAGCGCCAACTATGATTGTGCTTTTTGTGGCCGCCTTACTTGGTGGTTTACCGCAAAAATGGGGCGCTATTACGTTTAAATCGATTAAACCTAAATTTTCTAATTTATCTTTAAAAAAGGGGTTTAAGAAGATCTTTTCAAAAGAAAACCTAGTCGATTCATTGAAAAATGTTGCTAAATTAATTGTGCTTGGTGGTGCTTTATATATCAGTTTGCATGATGAAACAAAATTTTTAAGTACTTGGATGTGGCTAAGCACATCGGAGTTTGGAAAAGTTATATATGATTTAAATTTTGTTGTCTATTTAAGTTTGATTATTGCATTTGGTTTTATTGCTGTGGGTGATTATTTTTATCAGCGTTTTAGTTATTTTAAAAAAATGCGTATGAGTAAATATGACTTAAAAAAAGAGCATAAGGAAGCTGATGGAGACCCAGAAATTAAGCAAAAATTAAAGCAGTTGCGGATGGAAAAATCACGTAAGCGTATGATGGCGGAAGTCCCAAAAGCAACAGTTATTCTTACAAACCCAACGCACTACTCAATTGCCTTAAAATGGGACGAAGACAGTATGCATGCCCCTATTGTGGTTGCAAAGGGGCAAGATGCTGTTGCGTTACGCATAAGGGAAGTTGCAAAAAATAATAATATACCCGTGATTGAAAACCCACCGTTGACGCGTTCTTTGTATGGTCTGGTTGATATAGAAGACGAAATTCCACCAAAATTCTATAAATCTGTTGCGGCTGTTTTGCGCATTGTGATGGAAATGAAACAAAAAACGATTTATTAAAACATATTAAAAACAAACATTGACTTTTTGATCTAGAGACATTATGTTTTGTATATACTAGTAAGTTAAAAAAAATAATATAAGGAAAAGGTATGAAAAAAGTTTTTTTTAAAATGGTGTTCGTTACAACACTGATGACACAGGTATTTGCATCAGATGATGATGCGCTAGAGCAATCTATTGCAGCACAATATGGAATTGAGGGGCTACCAAGTGCATTAGTGTTCAAACTGATAGAAAATGATATTCACGCTGATGTTTTAAGACAATTTCATAATGCTGAGGACGTCCGTGCTGTATTTTCTGATAGCGGATTGTCACAGCATGATTTAGCAGTTATTTCTAGCGTTTTATTTGCACATCCTGAAGCAGCTGCGCCTGCTGCACTATCGGTGAGGCCAGAAGGCACAAGGTCTGTTAGACATGCAGCACCAGAATTGCCAGAATCTCTTGCAGAAAAATTAAAACAGGCAGGTATCATTTTAGGGGCGTTGGAAGCGATTGGTCCCGATAATATAACTGCCGCTCTTGGTGATCATTTTTCATCAAGTGATATAGCCCATATTAAGCATGTATTATTTGGTATTCCTTTACCAGCACAATATGCTGTTGCTAATGCAGCAAGAGAATTAGTTGTTATTAAAATGTTATCTGCACGCAGGCATCCTAAAGTGTCTGATATGCGTCAAGTTGTTGCATCCGTTCTGACACAGATTAATACTTTTGGTGATGTGCATCAGCATGACGATTTTTGTGCAGCAAATATTGATGCATTATTACAAGTAGCAAACGATATGGGTTTTGGTAAGGCTGACTACAAGGAAGAAGCTGCAGCAGAAGCAGAAGGCCCTAAGCGTTCTGAAGTTTATCAAGTGCTTTTTCGTTTTATGAGCCATTTTCCAGATGATAGCGTACAAGCGCAACATGGTTTTTCAGCTGAAGCAGGAGAAAGATGGATTGCGGGTGCAGTAATGCAAGCGGCAAATCGCCCTAAAGTTTTATCACTTGTGGCTTATACAATTTCTATTTTAGATGAGCTTAAGGCGCTTGATGGTGATACCACTTTTGGCACGCTTAAATATCTTGTTTTACAGCAAATAATGGAAAACTATAAAGAAAATGGTGGTTGTTTAGAGGGCGTCCGTAATAGGGCGATGAAGTCTTTAGCAATGATGTTAAATTTTATTTTAAATTCGTGAAGTATTTTTTTAAATATTCTGCATAGTCCCACTAAGTGGGACTTTTTTTATATATTTTTTTGAAAATAGTGTAGAACATATATCCGGATAGCAGATGATAAATTATTATTTTCTCGTTGCTGGTCAATAAGTTCAATAAGTTTTTGAAGCGATAATTGCTTGTTTTTTGCTATATCATTTAAGGCATGCCAAAAATCAGGTTCTAAGCTAATGCTTGTCCTGTGTGAAAATAGAGTGAGTGAGCGTTTTTGAATACTCATGTTTTTAAGTGTTTTTCCATGCACTTGGCGTATTAAAAAGTGCACGCAGTAGTTTGTTGTTTAGGTCATGTGATCCATTATAAGCAGTGTAAGCACCCATTATGGTTTGGTCACATAAAGCTAAATCGCCGATAGCATCCAATATTTTATGGTGTGAAAACTCATCTGGGTGACGGAGCCCTTCGGGGTTTAAGACGCCCTCATCTTTAATAATAATTGTATTGTCTAAGCTTGCGCCTTTTGCAAGGCCCATAGCTTGTACCTTTTGTGCATCCTCAAATAACCCAAAAGTGCGTGCTTTTGCAAATAATAAATGAAAATCTTCGTCTTCTAGGTTGAACGTTATATCTTTTGATTGTTTCAGTGTGCTTGGCAAGCGGTTTGAAAAATCAAAATTAATTGTAAAGGTGCGCTCTGAAGATGGGGATAATTCTGCCCAAGACGTTCCCGCTGTGACACGAATCGTCTTTAATACTTTAACAGATTGAGTCGATTTTTCTTGTGTTTTTATACCCGCTGTCTGGATAGCATGACAAAAATTTTGGGCACTTCCATCCATAATGGGTATTTCAGAGCCTGATACTTGAATAAGACAATTGGTAATTCCATAACCAGAAAGCGCTGCCATGAGATGTTCTACAGTTGAAATGCTAACACCATTTTCATTGGTTAGCGTTGTCGACATTTTTGTGTCTGATACAAGGTTATAGGTTGCCTCAATAAGATTATGCGCATCAACATCTGTTCTTTGAAATTTGATGCCGTGATCAACAGATGCGGGCATGAGCGCTAGATTTATAGAAGTGCCGGAATGCACGCCAATCCCTTGTAACCTTACAGGGGCTTGAAGTGTTTTTTGTCTATATATTTTTTTCATAGTTTTATAATGCCATTTATATGTATTACAATGCAAAATATATCCTATTACAAAATATTATATAGATTATGATTACTTTATTAGAAATTGAAGAGGCGTTAAACATATTGTCCCCTGATGTTTTGAAGATAGAAGACCATTCATATAAGCACGCTGATCATTACGAGGGAAGCGATACAGGTATAACGCATGTTAAAATTTCAATTAAATCTGAATCTTTTAGCTCGCTAACAAAAATTCAAATCCATCAAAAAATATATCATGCGTTAGATGTTGTTTTAAAAAAAGGGTTGCATGCTATACAAATTGAGGTACTGTAACATCGCTTGCACAAGGCCCCAATTCGGGATGAAAAATTTTTACTGGTTCTGTGTTTTTATGTGTATGATATAGCTAAACCAGTATAAAATGAGGTATAATAATATTATTTAGCCACTATTCCATGACTTACTCCTTAGATTTGCGCCGCAAGATTTTTAGCATTAAAGCTGATCAAAATTTAACCTTTCTAGAAATCTCCCAATTATTTAATATTTCTATGGCGACCTTATTTCGTTGGTCAAAAAAGATTGAACCACATGCCACTCGTCATAAGCCGGCCACAAAAATAGATATGGATGCTCTAAAGCAGGATATTGAAAAGTATCCAGATGCTTATCATACCATTTTCATAAAATTTTAGGTAATGTTTGCCCAAGTTCTAGTTCCAATAGAAGTGATACGTCCTTTCTCAGCAGTAAGTTTATTCCATGCCTCACAACACGCCTCAAGGATATCATCCACAGTATTAAACACACGATTTGAGAGAAAGTTATTTTTCATATATTCCCAAATGTTTTCATGTGGATTCAGTTCTGGACTATACGAAGGTAAATGAACAATCGTGATATTTTTAGGAACATTTAAAAATCTGTGCCACGGCGCTTTATCCATAACCATGAGAGCATGTCGATCTATTGGAATAATTTTACTGACAGCATCAGATGTTTTTCCATAGCTACTTTTGAAACTTCATTAACGATAATGGCCTCACCCGTATCGCGCTCCGGACATATTGCACCATAAATATAGGTATACTTAAAACGAAGGTCTTTTAAAATGCGCTGACGTTTTCCTTTCTCTCCCCACACCTATGTTAAACGCCCGTGTTGCCCAAGTTAAAGGGGCAATTGGAGAGGCAGCCGGTGAAGCAACGATGCTTCGTGCCGGTTATGTAAAACTTGAATCTAAACTACCAGGTAATAAGGGGTTTGATGGTGTATTTGTAAAATGGGAAAAACCGGGTGTACCCGCTGACATTATTATTGTAGAATCAAAATATGCAACATCAGGAAATGCAAGCATGGCTAAAAATGTTAACGAGGTTACACAAATGAGTGAACCTTGGGTTTTAGCAAAGATCAGGGATATGAAAAAAATAGAAGATCCAACATTAAAATCAACAGCAAAAATTTTAGAAAATAACCTAGGCTTAATCCGTCGTCGTGTGAATGTCACAGATGCAAGTGGCCATAATTCTTGGACGAAAGTTGATTTGCCCCATGCCCCACAATTAGGAGAATAATATGGGAGATTTGCAAGAAAGATTATCCGATTTAAAGATTGAATATTTAGAGCAACATAACAAGAGAAAAGAAGAAAAAGGAGAAGACGATCCACGTACATGGTATTGGTATATGGATGATCACCGTTTTTTCGCCGTATGTTCCTATGTTCTGGATCACGATGTTCAGGGTTTCATTGATCATATGAAACAGGTTGTGCATTATCAAAACAAAATGCTTGATAAACGTGATGCAGGTGAATATCCAGAAGATTATGAATTTGTAAGCGCTCCAGCTTTTGACAAAATCTTTGAAACGTTATGCACCCAAGATTTAGATTTGATCAAAAATATAGTGAAAAGGTTTTTAAATATTAACTTAAAAAAAACTGGACCACTTGCAAAACACTGCCATAAAGCTTTTCGCCTTTTTATTCTGGGCCAAGATGGTACACGTGCAGATTTAAATGATATGGAAATAATATTTGCTAAAAGATTAAAATCCTATGTTGGGTATGCGCTTTGCTTTCAAGCAATTTACGATCACGATAAGGAAAAGTTCCTTTCTGGATTCGCTACCATGATCAAGGGTCACAAACGGTTAAGCACCCCCCAAGGCATTTTTGGTGGCACTGTTGATGAGGTGATCGCCTTTTGGCCACTTGCTGTTGTGAATCTTGCACGCTTTAAGGGCTTAGATGTGATGGTAGACTATCCCCTTGTGCCTAAAGAGCTTATTACAAAACAACTTGGTGGGTTGTATGATTGATAGGATAAACAATTTAAAAAAATTGCTTAAATCTGAGGAAGAAATCGCGGCACTAGAGGCCAGCACGACAAAGGACTAAAAACCTCATTATGACGTTTCAAAACAAGATAGGTTTTCGTTACAATCTATTTTTCAGACTCCTTTTAGGTCTTTTGGTTAGCATAGGTGCCACCACAGTTAGGGCAGACATCGCAAGGACAATGGGCCATACTATCCCAACACAAAGCTCTATGAAAGCACAGGGTACAGGTGGTATAGTAAGCAGAGGCGGTGCTGCTGGACATAACGGAGCTGCACCTGCTGCTGTCAAGTCTTCGGCGGCACCGCAGAGCACTGTACAGGTTGCTGCTGAATCAGCCCTTAAGGCCGGACAAGTATTTGCAAAACATATTATGCAAAAAAAAGAAGCAAACGCGGTCATAAAAAATGCTAAACAAACGGCAGCCAATGGAAATGCACGAGAAGTTCCCGGTACAGAGTTACGTACAGCATTGAGAGAAGTTGAAATAACTACAGGTAGAAAAATTACGATAGAGCAAAAAAAACAGCTGATAGACTATTGCTTAAAGAACAAACAATTTGAGAAACTGTCTGTAGGCGAGAAAGCGTCACATTCAAATAATTTCACTCCCGCTACAAGGCAGAAATTAATAAAAGATTGGGAACATATGGGCGGCACAACCAAGGTACGAGACTGGCCTAAGTATACAAAAGATGTTCTTGGTAAAGATGGAAAGTTGATTGCTAAGAGTGATACACAATTTCAAGCCCATCACATAATTCCCCAACAAGTAAAAGGGCCTCACGAATGGTGGAACATGCATCCAGCAGCCACACCAATGCACCAAGAAATCTTGCACGGATCAGCGTCACGGCTTATGGAAATTCTAAGAACTTTATCATAAGGAGCTATGCAATGTATAAATATTTAAATCAGTTTATGGACTCGCCTAGAAATTTAACCAAACCCAGTAATTCTTTTTATCGAATAGATGATATAGAAATTAAAAAAGCAGAAAAAGAATTAGGGATTACTTTCCCAAGTGAATTAAGACAATTTTATAGAGAAATTGGTTATGGTTTTTTAACTCATCCTATAAAATTTGACAAAGATTACATCTTTTATAGTGTTAATCGTATAAATCCTCCTAGCATGATTGTAGACATGGTAAAAAATGGTCATGATTCTGGATTAATTTCTCAAGACACCTACGAAATGTTACAACCCGGAGATCTTCCCTTTTTTGAAATTCATGACAGCTCTAATTTTTTGATTATGAAACCAGAGAGCCTTCATCCCAATGCTGTTTATACAGTGTATACAAACATTAAAATAGAAGATTCTTTTGAGCAATTTATTTGGCGGCTTTATCACGAAGACCCTGCATATTATAGTGAAAATTGGGCAAAAGACTATTTGTGAACCGCATACTTTTAGTCCCCCTGGTAAGAAAGCCTACTTTTTCGGCCATTTGGTTGCCTAGTCTATAAATTCTACATTTTTAATGACACCACTTTTAAACATTATTGACCAAAACAGTTAAACGCTTACAAAGTACCTACTTTTAAACCGCTACTATCTAGAACTTTACAGTTAATCCCGAAACGGGGTTTTTTAAGGCATTTTTGCAATGCACGGTTTGTTGAAATTGCTTGAATTGCCTAAAAATTTATGGTATCTTGATCTATATTCTAAAATTTTATTCAAGGTATTATTATGGCTCGCGTTACGGTTGAAGATTGTATTAAACTTGTCCCTTCACGTTTTGAGCTTGTGTTGCTTGCAACAAAAAGGGCGCGCGAAATTGCAGCTGGTTCTGCTTTGACAGTGCCACGTGATCATGATAAAAATCCAGTTGTTGCCTTGCGTGAGATAGCGTCAGAAACAATTAATTATGAAGCTTTAAAAGCCAGCCTTATTAAATCGCTGCAATATAATTTGTTTTCTCAAACAGCAGAAGAAGACATTGATAATGATACACAAGAACTTATGTTGGAAGAGCAAGAAGAGTGGGATGCCCATGAAGATCTTTCAGGTATGGAACTTGATGCTGGATCTCTAGAAGATGAAGCGCCTATACTAGAAGAGTAACTCTTTAAATTACTTTACATGTCGCCCGCAGAAGAACTTTTTAATAAAGTTAAAAAACACTACCCATCTGTTACGTTCGATTTGATTCAGCGTGCGTATGACTTTTCTGAAAAGGCCCATATAGCGCAAAAACGTGCCTCAGGCGAGCCCTATTTTTTGCACCCTTTAGCCGTTGCACATATTTTAGCGGATTTAAAATTTGACCCACATTCGGTCGTGACGGGATTGTTGCATGATACTGTCGAAGATACAGATGTTACAGAAAGTGATATTCAAGAAACCTTTGGGCCTGAAATTTTTCAGCTTGTAAAAGGTGTTACAAAATTAACGCGTATTGAGGAACAATCAGAAAATACGCAGCAAGCAGAAAATTTTAAAAAATTACTCTTAGCGCTTTCAACAGACATACGTGTATTGCTTGTGAAGCTAGCTGATCGCTTGCATAATATGCGTACCCTACATTGCATTCAAAATCCAGAGAAGCGTGCCCGTATTGCCCGTGAATCCTTAGAAATTTATTGTTCATTGGCAGAGCGTATAGGCCTGCATAAAATGAAGGAAGAAATAGAAGATATTGCTTTTAAAGAACTTCATTCATATGTTTATGAATCTATTTCACATCGGTTAACCTATCTTAAAAGCCAATCAAATAATTTGGTTGAAAGTGTTATTTGTCAGTTGCATGAAAAAATGCGTTCTCATAATCTGTATACCGAAATATCGGGTCGTGAAAAATCGCCTTATTCTATTTGGAATAAAATGCAGCGAAAAAATGTTAAGTTTGAACAATTGGCTGATGTTATGGCTTTTCGTATTACTGTTGAATCTGTATCTGATTGTTATCAAGCACTTGGTGTGATTCATCAAGAATTTCCTGTTATTCCCGGCAGATTTAAAGACTATATTAGTACCCCAAAACCAAACGGATATCAATCACTCCATACAGTTGTTTTAGGCCCGCTTAATCAATGTATTGAAATTCAATTGCGCACAAAAAAAATGCAAGAATTTGCAGAATTTGGCGTGGCAGCACATTGGCATTATAAAGAATGTAGTGAAGAAAATAAAATTCAACATGATGGTCGTCAATATGCTTGGGTGCGTTCATTGCTGGATATATTGGAAACCACTGATGAACCTGAGGAATTTTTAGAAAACACAAAACTTGAAATGTTTAAAGATCAAGTTTTTTGCTTTACGCCAAAAGGAAAATTAGTTGCGTTACCGCATGGTGCAACAACTGTTGATTTTGCTTATGCTATACACTCTGATCTTGGTAATAAAACGATTGGTTCTCGTGTTAATGGTATGTCTGTTCCTTTGCGAACGGTTCTGCATAATGGCGATCAAGTTGAAATATTAACAGATAAAAATCATCAGCCTTCACCCACATGGGAACGATTTGTCATTACAGGAAAAGCGCGTGCGGCCATTCGTCGCTATGTACGTTCAACACACCGTCAAGAATTTTTAGACCTTGGACAGGCGCTTATTCAAAAAGCATTTAATAAGGAGGGGCAATTATTTTGTGAAAAAGTATTAAAGCATGTGTGTGGCGTATTAAAAGTTGATTCTGTTGAAGATTTATTTGTTTCTGTAGGCGAAGGCAAAATCAGTACCCGGAGCATTCAAAACATTGCATATCCGTCAGAATATCAAAAAAAAGATGTTGAAGAAGAGATAGACCATATCAAAAAACGTCATCCTACAAAGCATTCTATGTCTATTAAGGGAATGATACCAGGCATGGCACTGAATTTTGCTGCATGTTGCCACCCTATTCCAGGTGATAAAATAATAGGGGTGATTACGACAGGTAGAGGGATTACTGTTCACACAAAAGATTGTGAGTCTGGCGTTTATAAAATTGATCAGGATCGTATTATTGATTTAATGTGGGAAAAACAATTAGATATTTTAGATCGATATACAGTACGCATAAAAATCATGATAGCTAATATAGAGGGGGCTCTTTCAAAGGTAACTTCTGTACTTAGTCAAGAATCGGCAAATATTATTAATCTTAAAGTCAATCATCGTAATAATGACTTTTGGGAACTACTAATTGATATTGAAGTCAAAGATACAATGCATTTTAATCATATTATGGCGGCACTTAGAGCTTTAAAAGTTGTTTTAAATGTTGAAAGACGCTAAAAATATGATGAAAATATTTACAAGATCATTAAAATGTTAACGATTTTTTAAGAATATTTGGGTAGGGTAGAGTTAAGAAGACCTATTTAAAGGCAATAAAGTTATGTCTACAACTGAAAATGGAATGTATGGAAATAGTGCTGAATCAAGTGCTCCGGATGCGAATGAGGGGGGGCAGATGAATTCAAGTGCAGATAATCCTTATGGAACATCAGCATCTGCAGATGGTGAGGCAGCCTCTAGTAATCCTTATGGTTCATCAGAACCTTCATCTGGGGATGGAGACGTGCCACCTAATAATCCATACGATGCATCGTCATCTGGGAATGGTGAGCAAAATATGCCATCTGGTGACGTTTCTGCCCTACCTGACAGTGAAACGCAACAATCAGACAATTCTGGTGAAGCGGTAAACGCAAACAAGGTGGAAGTTTTGACAAATGAAGACTTGAAAACAGAAATATTACAACCAATACAACGTTCGGTTGCAAAAAAAGAAGCTGCAGCAGCAGATGCGTATGGTGTTATACTTGTTGCTTCCTGTGCATTGTTGATTGTTGCCATGCAATGGATTGCGGCACTTGCAAAAGGATTTTTCTCTACAGATTCACGGAAGCGATATTCCATAATCAGTGGCGCTTCTTTTGGATATTTGTTAATTAAAGGCGTTCCGTTTGTTTTAGAGTATTTACCGTTTGCATCTAAAAAAATAAAAAATTTATATCTTGGAAACTTAGAGCATTTATTGCTTGTCGTTTTTGGTGTACTAAGCCTTGGCTTTGTATTTAACTATATTTTTGAAAAGCGTGCAGCACGCAATATGATTGAAGAAATGCCACATGGTCCCCTATTATATGGTTCTAATCTAGCAATTTTAGGTATTGTGCATTTTTTCTTTGGCTTGCATTTAGAGACTTTATTTAAATCAGGTGGATCTTTTGAATTGATCATGATAACAGTTGTGATTGGTGCTTTGGTATTTTGTGAATCCATTACGCTTGCAAATACATTTTCTGGCCGTTCTAGCTTAGTACGCCAAATATTTTTATCATCAATGATTGTTGGCGGTCTTGCTATTAGAAAACTACCATTCTTTGATTTTACACCTTTGATGGGCATCTTAACTTATAGCTTTATTATGGGGTATTTCATTATGAGCGCTTTGCGTATTGAATTTGCCATCGTTAAAAGAAATTGTGATTATCCAACCTTTATTATCAGTTTTTCTGCTGTGGTGGCTTTCGTTGTGATTGAAAGTCTATACTCAAGTATTGGTAACAGCTGTCCTGCAGTTTGTGCACTGCCATAAGCAAGCTTTTACAAAACGCTAATCAGGGGCTAGTCGGTTACAAAACTGACTAGCCTTTTTGGTACAACGATTTCCTTCTTAATTGTCTTCCCATTTAGATATTTACATACTGTCGTTCGTGCAAGTTCTAATAATTCTTCTTTTGTTGCATCTAATGGGGCCTCAAAAGTTCCACGCAATTTCCCCATAACCTGCACAGCAATTGTGATTGTATCATCTATGATCAGTTTGGGATCACATTCTGGCCAACTTATTGTCTGAATTTCTTTTTTAAATAAAACGGTAAATGCTTCTGCTGCTAAATGCGGCATGACCGTTTCTATTGTTTTAAATAAAACATGCAAGGCTTCATCCATTGCATCTTTAGAGACAGTTGAAGCAGCTTCTTCAATTGTTCTTTCCAATTGGCGGTGCAAGGCAATTACTTTGTTGAACCCATTAGTTTTGAAGGCATCATGGATTTGCTTTAATGTTTTATGTGTTTCTTTTCGCAGTTTCAAATCACTCTCTTTTGATGCAGCAGAAGGTGCAAATATCATGGACCCATCTTGATAATTTTCAACAAGACGCCATAAACGGTTGGCATAGCGCCAACAGCCATCTAAACCTTCAACATTCCAGTCAAAATCTTTATCTGGTGGCGTATCAGATAAAACAAATAAACGCGCCACATCCGCGCCATATGTATCTAAAATTTCTAGAGGATCAACAGTATTACGCTTTGATTTACTCATTTTAATGGATGGGCCAATGGTGACCGGATTTCTGGATGCAACTTCAAAAGCTCTGCCACGATCTTTTTCAATTTCGTTTGGGTAAAGCCATTTATTATCTTGTGATTTGTATGTTTCATGACATACCATGCCTTGTGTTAAAAGATTCGTGAAGGGCTCACTAAAATCAAGGTATCCTAAATCGCGTAAAGCTTTTACAAAAAATCGTGCATATAAAAGATGTAAGACCGCATGTTCAATGCCGCCTATATACCAGTCAACAGGTGCCCAACTGTTTACAATTTCTTTATCAAAAGGATTTTGGGCATGGGGTGAGCAGTAGCGTAAGAAATACCAAGACGATTCAAAAAAGGTGTCAAAAGTATCTGTTTCACGTTCTGCCTTGTTTTGACATTTTGGACAGGTCGTATGTTTCCACGTTGGATGGCGATCTAATGGATTGCCAGGTTTATCAAATGTGACATCCGTTGGAAGAGTGACAGGTAAATCTGATTCGGGAACCGGTACAACCCCGCAATCGTTACATTTAATAAATGGAATGGGGCATCCCCAATAACGTTGACGGGAAATAAGCCAGTCCCGTAAACGGAAGGTTACCTGACGCTCACCTTTTTTTAATGCTATTAAACGATTTAATACTTCAGTTTTTGCTGCATCAATTGTTTTTCCGTTTAAAAAATCAGAATTTATAATGAAGCCAGCCCCTGTGTAAGGTAGGGGTTCTGTTGTTTCAATAACCGGTAGAATGGGTAAGTTATACTTTGTTGCAAAATCAAAATCCCGTTCGTCGTGTGCGGGGCAACCAAACACAGCGCCTGTACCATAATCTGCAAGCACAAAATTTGCAGCATAAATAGGAATGGTGATGCTGCTATCTAAGGGATGAAGCGCCTTAAAACCAGTGTCAAAGCCAATTTTTTCCATGGTTGATAGTTCTTCTTCAGTCGTACCAGATGTATTACATTGCGCAATAAACAGATCTAAAGCTTTAGTATGCTTGATATGCGATACAAATGGATGGTGTGCAGAAACAGCAATGAAGGATGCCCCAAATAACGTATCATGGCGTGTTGTGAAAATGCTTATTTTTTGATTGGGCATATTTTCAACATCAAAATGCACAAGGGCGCCTTCAGATTTACCAATCCAGTTTTCTTGCATTTTGAGCACTTTTTCTGGCCACCCCTTTAACGTGTCTAAAGATGTTAAAAGTTCATCGGCATAATCTGTAATTTTTAACGACCACTGATTTAATTTTTTACGTTCAACGGCAGCGCCAGAGCGCCAGCCTTTACCATCAACCACTTGTTCATTAGCAAGAACCGTATTTTCTACAGGGTCCCAGTTGACCCAAGATTCTTTTTTAAATGCCAGTCCCTTTTTATAAAAATCAATAAAGATTTTTTGTTCTAATCCATAATAATCTGGCATGCAGGACGTGATCTCTCGGTCCCAATCATAAGATAAACCAAGACCCTGCAGTTGCTTTTTCATGGTTTTAATATTTTCTAGTGTCCATTTTTCAGGATGAGCACCGCGTTCTAGTGCTGCATTTTCTGCTGGCAAACCAAAGGCATCCCAGCCCATAGGGTGCAAAACTTTAAAACCGTTTGCTGCTTGAAAGCGCGCAATAGCATCCCCAATTGCATAGTTCCTAACGTGCCCCATGTGCAAATTACCAGAGGGGTAGGGCAGCATTTCAAGAATGTAAGACGACTGTTCTCCAGGCTTTGGATCGCTAACTTTAAAGGTGTTATTTTTATGCCAAAATTCTTGCCATTTGCTTTCAATAAGCCTAAAGTTATATGCCATACTTACATACTCTGTCTATTAAATTGTTGCTTAAAAATAAGATATCGGGAATTACTACATGTTACAAGGAAAGTAACGATTAAAGTAGTTTTTTTCTAAGATCTTCTGTCAGTTTTTCGATTTCTTGCGTTACAAGTTTGTCTACAAGCTTTGGAAGATGTTTATCGATCCATTCTCTGATCATTGGACGCGCCATTTCTATGACGAAGGATTCTATAGCAGATGTGCCATACACAGCAGATTGTTCCTCTGCTTGTTTTTTTTCGTTATGTGCAAATTGAAAGGCCTGCGTGAGTTTATGGAAGGCACTCTCAGTAGAACTCATTGTTGGTTCTGAAACAATGCTTGGTTTTTGTTGTGTTGGCTGATAGTGGGGATGGTGTTGTTCCTGCCGAGAATAATCCATAGAGTTCTGCTGCCCATAATGATGGTTGTTATTTTGCTGTGGTTGCCTATAGTAGGGTTGTGGCTGCATTTGTTGTGTTTGATAGGTTCGTTGCGGCGCCACTTGTTCTCCATATGTTTGTAGAGGATCATATTGTTGCGTGCTATATTGCTGTTGCATTGGTTGAGGTGCCGCATGTTGCTGCTGCATCGGTTGATTTTGTGTTGCAGGATATTGAGTTGCTTGAACGGGGCGTTGTTCTGCTGGTGCAATAAAAGGTTTAATTTTTGGATTATGTGCGTAAGTTGGTTCGCTTCTTTGTGGTGGTGGCGCGCTAATTTTTCTTTCAGTTTCTTCTTCTCTTGGTTCTAAAGACGCTGCATTGAAATCGGTTTTTTTGGTTTGTTGTTCGGTTTCAAGCGTTGCATCACTTGCATCAAGTACTTCGGTTAAACGGATGACCTCTGCCGTTTTCCCAGTGCTGTAATCAATGCCACCTTCCTGGTTATTCGTTTCTGGTGTATCGTCAGCAACATATCGGCGAATAGAGGCTAATATCTCTTCCATGCTCATTTCTTGGTCGTCATTATGCTTTTCTTTACTCATAATTTAAAACTGAACCTTTGTGTTGCTGTAATCTTCCTTTAAGTCTACCACTTTCACATCAAGTTTTAAACGTTGTGGTGTTAAAATTCCCATAACAGCTGTAAACTCATAAGCATTTTTTAGGTAATCTTTTTCGGTATCTACTAACTTCTTTTGCCGTTGAAAGTGTTCTTTTTGTTGTTTTAAAACCTCCAGTAATGTTTTAGAACCCGCTTTTTGTTCTTCTACTAAACTATTTAGTGCTTGGTTAGATGCTTTAACAACTTGTTGATAGGCGCTAAATGTGTTTTGTAATGCTGCATGCTTATTCCATAATCTCTCAATCGCTTGGCGCACTTCATTGCGAACTTTTTGTAAGTGTACCTTTTGTGCTGTGATTGTTTTTAAGCTTTGGCGTCGTTTTGACCTAATTTCCCCACCTTCATACAAAGGTATGCTCATTTCTGTTTTCACTGTGACAGGTGTTGCAAATGTGTTGCCAGCCGCTAAATTCCCAGCCTGATTAAGCTGAGGTTTCTTGTTCCGCGTTCTTTGGCGGGCTGCTTCAACACTGAAATCTATACTTGGAAGTAGTGCACCTGTCACGCTGTCTGCTTCTGCATCAGCAGAATCAATAGCGAATTGCGTGCTTTTAATGTTTGGATTATGGTCATCACTAAGACCTATAGCAAGATCTAAAGTTTTTGGCATGAAAGTTGGAACAGCAGGTTCTTCAATATTCTCTTCTGGTTTTAATCCTGTTTTAAATAGAAAATTTGCCTTTGCGTTATCATACTCTGCTTTTGCTGAAATTAGTTCTGCTTCACCAGCAATAAGCTCCGCCTTTGCAGCACTTACGTTTGTGATGGTTTCTTCACCGACTTGATATTTTTTGTCCGCTGCAAAAAAAGCTTGTTTTAAGAATTTAACATTTTGTTCGCTAACTTCAATATTTTTTTTGCTAGCGACTAATTCTAAGTAAGCGGCAGCCCCTTCTGATAATACTTTCTGTTCTTCTGCTTCTAGCTCTGCCCAAGCTCTGTATACGTCAGCATTAGCCTTGTCCATTGCAGCAAGAGTACTGCCCCCTTTAAAAATGTTTTGTTTTAGCGCTACGTATCCTTGGTCTGTAAACTGCATTGTTTTTGCGCGGGTATCTCGTCCTTCTGAATCATCTGATTGCACGCTCTGTTGTTTTTGGTGGCTTACGCCAGCCGTAATTTTAGGTAAAAAACCAGATTTAGCTTGAACGTGTAGTTCATGTTTTGCTCTTGTTTCTTCACGTTTTGCTTCAATTTGTGGGGTAAAATAAGCAGACTCAAGCGCTTTCTTTAGTGTTAATTTTGCATAAATAGGGTGCACACTTGTTGTTAAAGATAGGGCTAAAATAAGAGCGCATTTTTTCATAATATAAACAACAATCCTTTGTATTTTTCATTACTGAAAATTTATGTATTTTTTTAGTAAATTAAATGGTATGTCCACCACCACTACAGTATACATAAAAAAAAAGTTTTTACAAAATGTGCTTGTTTAATGAAATTTTTTAAACATATTTTCTGTCGATAGTTTTGTGCCTGATAATATGTGTATATGAAAATGGGGAACTTCTTGACCGCCATCTTGGCCTTTATTTGATACGATTCTATAGCCATTTAGCAGCTTTAGCTTTTGTATTGTTTGTTCAACGCCTTGATAGAATTGAATAATTGTCTGCTTATCTGCATTTTGATGAAAATCGCTAAAATCAATATAGGGTGCTTTTGGAATAACTAAAACATGGATGGGGGCGATGGGTGCAATATCATGAAAGCTTAACACATGCGCATCTTCATAGACTGTTTTATTAGGGATGTCGCCCCTTAATATTTTTGCAAAAATATTGTTTTCATCGTATGTCAAAATAAGTTTCAGCTTTCTATTTGTATGTCAAAGTTCATTGTTGGTTCGCAATTATATCTATATAACATTGTTAATATTTCTTTTGTGGCTTGTTTTAATGCCTTTGTATCACGCGATCTTAAGACAAGTGTTGTGCCTTTTTTTGTATCATCATAAAAAGGATAACTACCAATAGATACATTTGTAAAGGCAGATTGTATTGTTGAAAGGTCTTCGCTGATCATCCCCTCTAGTGCACCGGAGGTAAGTGTGTTTGAATATATCTTTTCCCCTGATTGTAGTTTTGGGATTATATCATCCAGCATGACTTTCATGACAGATGGCATGCCTGCCAGAACATATACGTTGTCTATATAAAAGCTGGGGACTTTGCTTAATGAATTTGCAATTAAATGTGCACCCTTTGGCATTAACGTCATTGAAATAAAGTGCGCATTTAACGGCATTCCATAACGATCTTCAATAATTTTACGTGCTTTTGTGTTTTCAACAAGGGGAAGGTTGAGTGCTTTTGCAATGGAGGGGGTGGTGATATCATCGTGAGTGCCCCCAATGCCCCCAGTTGTAAATAGATAGGTGTATTTTGATCTCAGTTCATTAACGGCAAAAATAATGGCTGCCTCATCATCTTTGATAATGCGCACTTCTAAAATATCAATACCTTTTTCTGCTAAGGTATTTGTAATATAGGCTGTGTTTGTATCTTGTGTTCTGCCAGATAAAATTTCATCCCCAATAATAAGAATTGCTGCTGTGATAATTTGTTCAGACATAGATACCTGTTTTTACATATAAAAAAAGCCATCCAGAAGATGGCTTTTAATTTATTTTAACGTGAATTAGCCATTAATTTCTGTAATTGCTACACGGTTTTGTGCATGTTCTGCATCTGATTTTGCATTTGGCACTTCTGGACGATCTTTTCCATAAGACATTGTTGTGACGCGTCCTTCTTCAACGCCATTTGCTTTAAGTGCTGTTGCAGCATTTTTCGCACGACGTTGTCCTAGTGCTATGTTATATTCACGTGTTCCACGTTCGTCACATTTTCCAGTAACGGTCGCTTTTGCATTTGAATATGTCTTTAGCCATTCAGCTTGTGCTTCAACAGTTTTCTTAGCTTCAGGATCAAGACATGATTTGTCAAAACCAAAGTGAACGCGATCACCCACTTTTTTGAAATCACATGGTGTTCCTGGTGCGTAAGATGAACTTACGTCTACGTCATGACCATTTTCGCAAGATGCCAACACAAGGGCTGCAGCTGCTGCTGTTAAAATTTTTGTCTTCATAATAATTATTCCATTTTATAAAAAAACCTACTTGTTACAGTATATTATACTTTCAACTGTTTTGCATTGATATAGTTGTGTGTTTTTTAAAATAAATATGACAAATAGATTAAGTGTTGAAAATATACAACAGTTTTGATGTTTTTTGGTTAAATTCCTGATTTCAGTACTGATTTTATAATCAGAGTCAATTGAAAAAACATGTTGTTAATCGGGTTGAAAAAAGATGTTGTGAATTCGGAAAATTGAAAATGACTGTTTAGGGATTAAAAGCTTTTTTCATTTGGATAAAATCCCCAAACGAATTTTCCGCGAACCCAGCCCTGGAATTTTCCTTGCTCTGAACGAGATTCTATTTGAAGCCATTCACCCTGTGTTTTTTTTAAAGAGACAATGACACCTGGCTCTATACGTGCAAGTGTATCTGACGAATCAGATGGTTTGTTTTTTATGCTTTGCGTTTTACCTGTCAATATGCCGTAACGTTTGCCGGATAGTAAGCTGACGTGTGCCCAAGAAACAGATCCATCAATGTCACGAATTTGGCGCCAGTGATCAAACTCTGCAATAATTTCTACAGGTAAAAATTGTCTTACATATACCCATTCAACAGGATATTGTTTCCCCGGTCCAACATGCAC
Source organism: Holosporales bacterium (assembly GCA_003542655.1). Lineage (GTDB taxonomy): Bacteria > Pseudomonadota > Alphaproteobacteria > Paracaedibacterales > UBA11393 > UBA11393. Next base: position 12,938 of record DPKF01000031.1, on the reverse strand, counting down.
ATTGGCTTTGTTAGCGCGAAAAGAGGCAAAGCGCGGACAAGGAAGCCCTGTTTTTGCATAGACCTCAACACAATTCAGTAGACTGAATAACAGAAAGAAAAATCGGATCATAGTTTAAAAATTAATTTCAAAAGTGTTCATACCAAGAAGCAATAGCAATTCCTTTGCTTGATTTAATTATATCATAAAATAAAGTAATAGTTAAAGTCGTTTAAAGTAAATAATTAAATACCTGTAGATCCATAGCCACCAGACCCACGGTTTGTATCACATAAAACTGACGTTTCTACCCAATTCGCTGTTGCGTGACGGCTTATCACCATTTGTGAAATACGCATACCATTTTTAATGACAAAATCTTCTTCACCTAAATGGATAAGAAGGGTTTTGAGCTCTCCTCTAAAGTCGGAGTCTACTGTTCCTGGCGAATTTAAAACGATAATGCCATTTTTAAAGGCAAGCCCTGAGCGAGATCTTATTTGTGCTTCAAATCCCAGCGGCAGTTCCATTGAAAAACCATGGGGTACGACAACCCGTTTTCCTGGTTTTAAGACAATGTCTTCTTCAATACAGGCATACAAATCGGCACCCGCACTTTCAATTGATCCATAGGCTGGAAGTTCAGCATTTGTGTGTATTTTTTTTATTTTTATATCAAGTGCTTGATAATTGTCAGGTTTTTTCGCAGTAGTGTTCATCGATAAGCTCTTCTATAATTTGTGCAGCATGCTGGCTGGGCGTTAAGCCTTTTTGCTTACAATACAATTTTTTAAACACGTTCTTCAAAGCTTTTCTTTGATTTTCTTTCTTAATGGTCTGAAATGCGTTATAGATATTTTGGCTGTCACAGTTTTCTTGTAAAAGCTCGGGCACAATATATCTATTTGCAAGAATATTTGGTAAGGCTACAAAAGGAATTTTTATTAATCTTTTTAATAAGAATGCCGTTATAGCAGATGCCTTATAGGCGATGACATGTGGAATATTATATTGTGCAAGCTCTAAAGAAACTGTTCCACTAGCCGCAATTGCACTGTTGGCAATTTGAAAGAATGCTTCTTTTTTAACCACATTTGATGTGACCTGAACGGGGAGGGAGTGTGGAATGATGGATTCAATTTTCTTTTGTAGGTGGGGTAGGGTAGGCAGTAAAAACTGACATTTTTGATCATTATATATTTTTTGCGCAACGTCTAAAAATATAGGGAGTAACAATTCAATTTCTGATGTTCTGCTGCCCGGTAAAAGAAGAATATTTTTTTCTTTTACATCGTTGTTTTGATGACAGGTAATATTTTTTTCTGTTATGGGGTGCCCTACAAACGTTGCTTTTAAACCATGTTTGGTAAAGTAAGGGGGCTCAAATGGGTAAAGACATAAAAGATGGTCTAAAAATTTGGCAACACTTTTTGCCCGCCATGGGCGCCAGGCCCAAACAGGTGGAGCTGCATAATGAACGGCTGGTATGTAAGGTAATTTACGTTTCTTTACTTGTTTTTTTACACGTTTAATAACGCGGTGTGTAAAGCCGGAAGAATCTATTGTAATAAGGACGTCAGGTTGGACCTCTATAATATGACTGACAGTTTGTCTGATGCGTTTAAAAATGCGCCGTATGTGGGGTATTATTTCAGCCAGCCCCATGATGGAAAGTTCATCTATGGGAAATAGGGGTTTCAGCTCTGCATCTTTCATTTGATTGCCACCAATACCATAAAATATATAAGATGCATGGCGCTCTTTAAGGGCTGTCATCAAGTGCGCGCCAATTTGATCGCCAGATGCTTCGCCTGCAATGATATATATTTTTTTAGGTGTTTGTTTCAATGGTGCTATTTAGTTTAGCTTTTATGACTTATCTTAAAATATAAAGAATAAATTTGCTACTTTGAATATGGCTTATTCTAGTTTTATATTAGGTTCAAACTAACCCATACTGATTTGACCTAAATTCCGAATTTTACATTTTGGGTGCAGTTCGTTTTGGCTCATCACTTGTATTGCTGGGCGGACACGTTCTGTCAGAGATCTTACATAAATACGTATGGGGCTGCTTGTAATAAGAATAGGCATTTCACCAATCATGGTGAGGCGGTCATATTCATCCGCAATTCTTCTCATAAATAGATGTGATTCAGTTGGTGCCATGGCAAGATATCTGTTTTCGTTGTCACCTGCTAAAGAACGATGAAACGCTTCTTCCCATTCTTGTGCAAGCGTTAATATTGGTAAGACGCCATTATCATCCAAATTACTAAAGCTAATTTGGCGCGATAGTTTGTGGCGAACATGTTCTGCAATGCCGTCTGTGTTTTTAGAAAAACCCGTTGCTTCTGCGATGCCTTCTAAAATGGTGCCAATATCGCGAATTGAAACACGTTCGCTTACAAGGGATTGCAGGACGCGTTGAATGCCGCCAACGGTAATATTGACAGGAACGATATCAGATAATAATTTTTTATAGGATTCAGGAACTTGGTCCAATACTTTTTGGACATCTCCATAGGATAAAAGTTCGCCAATATTATCTTTAACAATTTCAGATAAATGTGTTGCTAAAACCATGGCAGGGTCAACCACTGTATATTTTTTTTCTTCTGCTTGATCTTTATATTCTGCAGCTACCCAAAGGGCAGGTAAACCAAAACTCGGTTCTGTTGTTTTCTCACCGGGGATACTAATATCATTTGCTTCAGGATCCATCACAAGATAATGATTAGGTCGTAATGTTCCTGAACCGGCTTCAATTTCTTTAATTTTAATTGAATAGGCTTCTTGGTCTAATTGTAAATTATCTTGAATGCGAACAGACGGTAAAATAATGCCGATATCGCCAAGCATTTGTTTGCGAAGTATCTTTATTTGTTCAGATAGTGCTTTTCTTTTTGAATCACCATTTAATAAGGACAGTAAGCCAAAGCCCATTTCAATACGAATAGAATCCACAGGGTTTAGGGCGTCATCCTGTGCTTGCGTTTCTAAAGTTTTTTCCGTTTCTTTGGCTTTGTGCTCTTTTTCTTTTTTGCGGATGGTTTCTTGGTTGCCTTTTTGTTTTTCGTTAATAAACCAAGCAGCAAACCCAGTTAAACCACTGAGCGTTAAAAAGGGGAGAATAGGCATGCCAGGAAGCAGGGCGATGCACCCCATTAAAAAAGAGCTCATCCCAAGGGCAGAGGGATTAGCGGATAACTGTTGAAACATAGCTTTATCAGCGGTTCCTTCAACACCAGCTTTAGAAACCATCATACCAGCTGAGGTTGATACAATAATGGCTGGTATTTGAGTCACAAGACCGTCACCAACACTTAAGATTATATATGAATGGGCAGCGTCAGCTAAACTGACTCCTTGTTGGACGACACCAATAATAATGCCGCCAATAATATTGATGAGGGTGATGAGAAGCCCTGCAATGGCGTCTCCCCTTACAAATTTTGCTGCACCATCCATAGAACCAAAAAAGTTGCTTTCTCCTTCTAGTTCTTTTCGGCGACGTTTTGCTTCATCTTCATCTATAAGGCCTGATGATAAATCAGCATCTACAGCCATTTGTTTTCCAGGCATGGCATCTAGGCTAAAACGGGCTGATACTTCAGCAATACGTGACGATCCTTTTGTGATGACGATAAAGTTCACAATCAGTAAGATGATAAAGACAATGATACCAATGACAAAATTACCACCCATCACAAAGTGTCCAAAGGCTTCAATCACACGACCGGCTGCATTCGTTCCTTCGTGTCCGTGGCTTAAGATAAGACGCGTTGAGGCGACGTTTAACGATAAGCGCAACATGGTAGAAACCAGAAGAATTGTTGGAAAAGATGAAAATTCTAATGGTTTTTCAATAAAAAGGGCAGTCATTAAAATCATGAATGAGAATGCAATGGAAATAGCAAGGCAGCTGTCTAACATGAATTTTGGCAATGGCATAATAAGGACAGCAATCACGGCCATAAATGCTAAGGCAAACATTAAATCGGTACGTTGGCTAAGGGCGGCTAAATCAAACCCATTAGATGTTTTTTTTGCGCTTGAAAGATTAATGCTGTCAGACATGAATTTTATTACCCTTTATAAGCATGTGCTTTGTTCATATTCTTTAAGCTTATTTTGAAGTGTTCTGATAGATATGCCCAAAATCTGTGCAGCATTATTTTTGTGCCCTGTGCAGTGCGCTAAGGTTTTTAATATCAATTCTTTTTCAACATCTTGAATGCTTTTACCTATAAAACCATTGGTTTCAATTGGTGAATTATCAGTGAAATTAGATTGTGTTGTTTCGGTGTATTCATATCCAAAGATATCCGTTGGCTGGATTTTTTCACCTGCAAGTAAAACAGCGCGATGCATCAAGTTTTCTAGTTCCCGAACATTACCAGGCCAGGGCCATTTAAGCAGAGATTGTTCTGCTGTTATTGACAATTGTTTTATGGCAATTTGATTGATTTTTGCATATTTTTGGATAAAATAATTTGCTAAGGGGATTATATCCACTGGTCTTTCTTGCAGACGTGGCAGGGTCAAATTGACAACGTTTAATCTGTAGTATAAATCTTCTCTAAAGTCACCATTTTTTATAGCATGTAACATGTCGCGGTTGCTGGTTGCAATAATGCGAATATTGATGGAAACAGGTTTTGTGCCACCTACGCGATCAATAATTTTCTCTTGGATAGCGCGCAAAAGCTTTGCTTGCATCTGTAGGGGCATTTCAGTGACTTCATCTAATAATAATGTGCCTCCATCTGCAGATTCAAATTTTCCAATACGTTGTGTAAGGGCGCCGGTGAATGCACCTTTTTCATGGCCGAAAAGTTCAGATTCTAATAAATTATCAGGTATGGCTGCGCAGTTTATTGCAATAAATGGTTTTTTTTGACGTTTTGATTGACGATGAATGTAATGTGCCAGAACTTCTTTTCCCGTTCCAGATTCACCTGTAAGCAGAATGTTCGCTTCACTTGATGCAACACGATCCGCAAGTTCTAAGACCTTTTTAATTGCAGGGGCATTTGCAATAATAGATTGTTCAGGTGCAGGAGAAAGCGACTGCAATAATGCAGAGATCATCTCTGGATCAGGGGGTAGGGGAATGTATTCTTTTGCACCAGCACGAATGGCAATGGCTGCTTTTTTTGGGTCTGGTTTAACGCCGCATCCAACCACATCAAGGTGAAAACGTTCTTCCTTTAATGACGTGATAAATGCTTTTATATCGAGGCTAACATCAATAAGGACTAGATCGCAATTATTGCCTTTGCGTAAATTATTTAAACTTTCTTCAATGTTAGTGCAGGAAAATACTTGTGCACCTTTATCCATAGCCATTTTAGCGGCCTCTGTACCATAACCTTCTAACGGACCAATAATATGAATGCGCATGAGGTCAAACCCTTAAAAATAACTCCACAGTGATGTTCTAAGACAAGTTGTTCTGGTTTTTTATTCTTTTTCACCAGTATTTGTTGCATAGTCATAGCTTGACACAGCTTGACCACCTTTTGTTCCATCTTTGTTATATTTAAAGACTTTTTGCTCTCCAGTGGAGACTGATAAGGCGATCATCACATAATCACGAATAATTTCAACATGCTCTAGGTGCGAATTCTCAAAAGTTGCTTGCCACATAATTTGGTTGTATTCTTCTCCGCCAATATTAATAAGGCGCACAATTGATGTTGATTCAATAATTTTTCCATTATGCATATAGTTGAAGAGGGTTGGCGTACTGTTATCAAGTGGCACAACAAACCAAATGCGCGAATGGTGGACGCGCGAATTGGCATAATTTTGTGTTAATCGATAGCCGCTTACTTGACGACGTGCAAACATTTTAAACCCAAAGCAGGGGTTAAACATTGTACCACCGTCAACTTCCATTTCTGACATGTCTTCAAATACATCATCCATTTTTAACATCCATGTAGGGGTCAATGTTCCAGAATCCATATCTGAATGGAATAAAATATCTTTTATATTGGGTACTGGTTCACTAAAGCTTGTGTTGTGGAGTGGATTATTGTACGGAAACGACATGTAGATTATAAATAATAAACCCTATATATACATGTTTTCACGGAATTAGATCTCAAATCAAGGGGTATGTAAATAATTTTAATAAAAATTTCATTAAATAAGTTTGTTTTGTTAAGGTTTTGTTAATGAATGGACTGTAGGGTATTTTCGTTTAAATGTCGTTACCAAATAAACTGTGTATAAAACTCCCTTTTTTCAATAAAATAATATAAAATGAAAAGCATACATTAATAAGAAAAGCATGATGACACGTAGTACATTGAAAGCACCTAAACGCACGCTGCAAAGAAAAAAACAATCTAGTAAAAAAAATACAAAATCAAAAAAAGGTATTTTATCAAAATTATTTCGGGTCATTTTTATGGTGGGCCTTTGGTTATCTATGATTGGTGGCTTTATTCTTTTTTGGCTATTTCAAGAATTACCTGATATTAATACGCTAAAAACAGCTGGCAGGCGACCAAGTGTCATTATACAAGCAAGCGATGGCACAATGCTTAGTACCTATGGTGATCTTCGTGAAGATGTTTTACGCGTAAAAGACTTGCCGCCACACTTACCACAAGCACTAATGGCAGTTGAAGACAATCGCTTTTACTCACACTTTGGGGTCGATCTTATAGGACTTCTTCGTGCAATGTACAGTAATTATAAAGCAGGGCGTGTTGTGCAGGGGGGATCGACCATTACACAACAATTAGCAAAAAACTTTTTATTAACGCAAAAACTATTTCCTGTTACAGACAGGTCTATTAAAAGAAAAATTCAGGAAGTTTTACTTGCTTTTTGGCTTGAGTGGAATTTTACAAAAGATCAAATCATGACAATTTATCTGAACCGTGTTTATTTTGGATCTGGAACGTATGGTATTGATGCTGCAGCAGAACGATTTTTTCAAAAATCAGCTAGAAATTTAACTGTCTTTGAATCCGCCTTGATTGCAGGACTTTTGCAAGCTCCATCACGTTATTCGCCAGCAGCAAACCCTGAACGGTCAAAAAAACGGGCTATATCTGTTATGGCTAAGATGAAAGATTTGGGTTATATCCGTGATTATACAACGTATTTAGAAGAAGGTTCAAAACAACTAGAGGCTATAAAAAGTAGGGAAGAAAAAAGTTATAGATATTTTACAGACTGGATTTATGAGTCTATTCCTGATCATATTGGCGGGCTTACGAAAGATGTTGTGGTGACAACAACTCTTGATATTAATGCACAAAATCATGCGGAGGTTGTTTTAAAATATTATGTTGATACTTTAGGCAAAGAATTAAACGCCTCACAAGCAGCAATGATTGCTATGCGTCCTGACGGTGCTATTGTTGCGATGCTGGGTGGCAGATCATATTCTAAATCGCAATTTAATAGGGCAACACAAGCATTACGTCAGCCTGGATCTTCCTTTAAGCCATTTGTATATTTGACCGGGCTTGAAAACGGTCTAACACCGGACACGATGTTTGAAGATGCCCCACAAAAAATTGGTTCTTGGGAGGCTAAAAATTATAAGTATAAGTCACAAGGCGAAATCACAATGGCACTGGGGTTAATTAAATCAGTCAATGCCGTATCTATTCGTATCTGCCAGGCTGTGACACCAGAAAAAGTTATCGATTTATCACATCGATTTGGATTTTCTAGCGATATGCTGCCAACGTTAAGTATAGCACTTGGCACAATGGAGGTAACGTTACTTGAACTGGTATCGGCTTTTTCAGTTTTTGCTAACGAAGGAAAACCCGTTTATGCTTATGGAATTGAAGAAATTAGGGATAAAGCAGGTAATATTTTATATACAAAAAAACCTCTAAGATCTAGGCCGATTGTACAAAAAGAACCTTTAGCACACATTCGCGACATGCTGCAGCGCGTTGTTAGGGAGGGAACCGGCCGTCGGATTTATATTGATGATACAATGATGGGAAAAACAGGATCGAATGATAACAAAGATGCTTATTTTATTGGTTATCGTGGTGGCACATTCCGTGACGATGCAATAGAAAATGGCATTCATGATGTCGCATTTGGCGTTTGGGTTGGAAATGATGACTTAAAGCTTATGCATAAATCATCTTTAGGGTCTAATATGCCCCTTAAAATTGCAAAAGCCTTTTTACTGGGTAAAATTCCATCCGAAGATATGCCAAAACCTCTTGTTGATCATCCAAAAAATAAAGAAAAAGATGGCGCACCGAAAAAACCGCTTATAATACCGGCCGTTGTCAACAAATTTCCGTCACATAAAGGGGAAAAAATTGTCACAATGGAGGATTTGTTAGATTAAAAATGGCGATTGCTGAATAAATGCACCAATATTAACTTTTTATTAATTTACATATGTCAGTATAAAATAAAGAATTATATTTTACGCTGGAATATTTTATGGTTATTCAAAAAAAAGTACTGCCGTTTTTAGGCATTTTCGTTCTAACGCATAATACAATCTGTGCAGGCTGGTTAGATGACCTTAAACAGACTGCGACGAAAGCATGGGATGAAAATAAAGGTCAAATTCAGCAGTATGTTGATCCCGCTAAAGCTGCACTAAAAAATGGCGTGCAAGAGTATAATTCCACAAAAAGCCTAAGCGATGCTGCAAAAAGTGCACAAGACACATTCCAAACGGATTTACAAAAAACACAACAACAAGGCACGATTCAGCAACAAGCCCAGCAGAAATTAACACAATTTACTGCTTTACAACATGCAACGACTGCACAAAAAACAGCACTTAATGGCTTATATCAGCAACAACAATATCAAGCTGTTGTGACCGTCATAGATCAAACAAATGATATATTTGCTATGCTCGGCAGAACCTCAGACGCAGTTAAAAAACAAAGGGAAAGCGATCTTGCGCAAATGGGTATCGCTTTTAGTCAGGTAACACTTAATACCATAGCGACGATAACGCAAAACGTATATACTTACGTTAAAGCAATGGCGCCACCTGCTCCACCAGCGCCAGCTGCACCTTCAATGACTGATGCAGAACTTGAGGCAAAAATTAATGCTATAGTTGATAAAAAATATGGTGCACTTGTCAAGAAAATTCAAGATATGAGTGACCAGCAAAGTAATAACATGTTTTTTAACAACCCGGCACCTGCTTCGACGGCTCCGCAAAATATGTTTGGATAGTCATTAAAAAATTGATTGTTTTTCAGGATATTCTAGCCCCATTTCAAGTAATATTAGTTTTATAAACTCACTAAAATAGTAATATATAACCGCGTAGTTGGATATTTTATCTGCGGCAACGGGGTGGGGAATCACAGTTAAATTTTCAGCCTTTAGTCTAATTTCCCTCAGTGCCCGTGGCATATGAAAAGTAGTTGTTACAAGTCTAATTGACTGAACATTGTGCGTGCTGGCCCATTGAGCTACTTCTTTAGCATTTTCTTGTGTATTTTCTGCGCTGCCAAGGTAGACAATTGATAGGTCATTTATATTAGCGCATGATTTTTTTAAAACACTGCTTTTAGTAGACTTTTTAGAAACACCTGATATGAATAATAAACGCGCTTTGCCTTTTTCAAATAAATCAACAGCAACCTTAACGCGTTCATACCCCCCAGTAAACACAACGATAGCATCGGTTTCTTCAACGGCTTTTATATCCTGAATTGCCGGAATTGAATGATAAAACGTTAAAAACTTTAATACGAGAATACCCAAAACCAAAAAAATAAAAATCTGAAATACTTTTTTTTTAGACATTAACAACAAGCTCTATATAAAATTTTATTTTTCATTCGTATTATAATTGCGTGTTTAAATAATCAATGATTAGCTGTATCTCTTTATTGTCATCAGGAATTAAAGTTTTCCCAAGAGCATCTTGATAGAGATGTAATAGACTTGATATGGCTGATTTTGGAAGTAAAGACACAAAATTCTTTACTGCTTCTAACGTAATAGGCACATAAGCATAATTAATCGCTATAAATAATGATTTTGCTGGCATTGCATTTGTAAAGTTCCATAGAATTGTATTCTGATCAACACGATTTCCATGTTTTTCAAAAGTTAAAAATATAAGTGGCCTAAATGTGGAGGACGCTAAATAAAGTCGATTATTCTGATGTTCTGATGTTGTAGATACTAGAGTTTGAGGATTAGCATCCACCGCTTGAATAAAATCTGTTAAATCTGCAGTGAACACTGCATTTTTTATATTGCCTTTCCAGGAGTTGGCTGTTTCAGTTATATATTCAAATCCAAAAACCATGACGGGGATCGTTTGCATTTTATCGTCTTGAAAAAAAATAATTCCAGGTGCTATAACTGAAGTATACAGTTTATAGGACACGTTAAGCGTTTTAACTTCTTTAGGTTTGTAGGTTTCTGACCATGAGTATAAACTTTTATATTTTTTTATTGCTTTTGTAAAAGTGGTTTCTTGTTTTATACAATTAGAAAGCACCGAAAAGTTTAGCGCAGGCAGTACTATGTTCTCTCCACTTGTGTTGAAAGAGATGGGGAATCCAAGTTGTATACTGTGTGTTTTGCTGGATACATTTTGTGTGTGAAATGTTGTATTAACATCAACAAGTGATAAAGCGTCAACTCCCCATTTTTCAATTTTCCTCGGCGTTGAAAACTTAAAATGAACCTTTTCAGATTTTAGTGTAATGGCATTAGTTTTTGAAACTATCAAATTGCTACCCGCGCCCAAAAGAACGCCGATATTAGCGTGTATATGAAGTGACGTTAGTAATAGAAACAGCAAGCTATATTTTTTCATGATTATTCACCGTATGTTACAAATTTATTGTCATAATCACAGCTTAAATTATTTATAATGTATGTGCGCGCACGTAATTTATTTAAAAACATTGCAGCTGTCATGTTTTTCTTTTGAAATTCAAGCTGTTGCTTAACTTCTTTGCGCGTTAAAGGTTGGTGTTGCTTGATAGCCTTCTTGGTAATATATATTACTTGTAACCCATCTTCGTATCGAATAGGCTTTAATATTTCCCCAACTTTTGCTTGTGTTAACATAGCTGCAAATTCTTTAGATGAGGACTTGTCTATATCTAGCGCTTCAACAGTTTTAATTGCAAACCCAATATCAGAAGATGATTTCATAAATTGAGAAACACTTGTTGATAAGCGTAGAGCGTTAATTTTTGACTGAATATCGTATTGTTGGTCTTCTGGCATGCCTTCATCGAATGGAATTAAAGCGACTTTGAACGAGACAGTAGTCGCCGTATTTTCTGTCATTTTGTTTTTACTGTTCAAACGTATAATTTGAAGACCTTTTGGTATTTCAATAATACGAACATCTGCGTCTTTCATATTATTTAAAGCTGAAAGTAAGTCTAAAGATAAGTTTGCAGATGATAAGCGTCCTAAATGCCCGCCGCTTCTAGCCGTTGTGCTTTGCGAAAATTGCTGTGCTAGTGCATTAAAGGAAGCACCGGCTTTTAATTGTTGCACAATATCTTCGGCTTGTTTTTTTGTTTGTGCTTTTTTAGAAGCATCTGATGGATACAGGACGATTTCAGAAACATCAAAAATGGTGTCTGATGCTTTTTCCGCATGCAAAGCTTTATCTATTTCTTTCTCTGAAACATTGATGCCACCAAGGCCATAATGAATAATAGCATCCCATGCTAATTGTGCATGCAAACGATCTTTTAATGATTGGATTGAAATATTATTTGCTTTAAACATCTGCATAAGTTGATCGTGCTTCATATTGTTTTGTGATGCAATATTTTCAATAGCTTGATGAATATCTTTTTTTGATACAACAACTTTTCCATCGGTTGCAGCTTTAAGCTGTAGTTTTTCTATAATCATTGATTCTAAAATTTGCATACGCATTTTATTGCGCATTTCAGGTGTGTCACTTTGATTAGACGTAAATAAGACTAAGCGAATTCGATCTTCTAATTCTTTTTCCGTAATAGCTTTTTTATCAATAACGGCAATAATTTTAGCTTCATAGCCAAAAGTTTGAGCACAGGATAAGAAAGAGAGGATAATAATACTGCCATAAGAAAGCAGTTTAGACATAAAATTCATTTTAGTTCAAAGGCATTAATGTTTATACTATATAAAGTAAACAATGTTACACCATTGTGGCAATGTTTTTTTACACCTTGATCGACAGGAAAAACATGTTTCTTCGTATTAATACTATTGATCGCTACATTTTTAAAATGTTGATTGCTTATATTGTTAGTATATCCATTCTTGTGATTGGCATGGTTTGGCTTTCTCAGTCTTTACGCTTCTTAGAACTTATTATCAACAACAGTATTGGGTTAAAGTCTTATGTATTTCTTGTTATTTTTCTGCTTCCTGATTTGATTTCTATTCTCCTTCCCATTTGTTTACTTATAGCGGGCATTCAAGTTTATCAAAAACTTATTGCTGATAATGAAATGCTTGTTTTACGCAGCACAGGTTATAGTAATTTTCAAATAGCAAAACCTTTTTTAAGCATTGGTGTTGTTTTAACGGTGCTTACGTTGCTAAGTAATATATTTTTGATACCTGAATCTTTTAAAAAATTTAGATCCTTTGAACACCAAATTAAAAATGAGCTGTCATCATCAGTGATTCAACCAGGAACATTTAATGCTATTAAAGGTGCTACTGTCTATGTGCAAGAAAGGTCTTTAAAGGGTCAATTAAAGGGGGTCTTTATACATCAATCTGCAGAAAACGGCAAATTACCATTCGTTATTACGGCAGAAACAGGCCAACTCATTAAAGAAAATAATATGTTAAATTTATTGTTGTTTAAAGGCCACAGACAGGAGTGGAACAAAGCAACAGAAAAACTATCTTTTTTTTATTTTGAAAATTGTGTTTATGACTTAAATGTTTTGTTACCACAAGACCAACCGCGCCCGAAAAAACCTTATGAACGTTCTTTA
>DPKF01000206.1 GCA_003542655.1 Holosporales bacterium | reverse complement strand
TTGTATCATTTATAAAATGACCGTGGCCTTGAATATGCGTTACTTTATTTTTTTTAAGTAACCCTTTAATGCCATTTGACAGTTGCGATGCCACAGCGCGGGAACGCTCGACCATTTTTTGCAAATCGGGTTTTGGGTGATCAAGTGTTACACCAAAATCTTTTGCATGTAATACTGTTCTATAAACTTCAGCAGAACGCAATAATGATTTCGTTGGAATGCAACCCCAATTTAAGCACACACCACCCAACTGTTCTTTTTCAATAATGGCTGTTTTTAGCCCTAACTGACTGGCACGAATGGCAGCGACATAACCACCAGGACCTGCACCTAAAATTACAACATCAAATGTATTCATTTTTTATTCCACCATTTTACTACCCGTTTATATCTTATACTTTTCCTGAATCAATACGCAAAAAAATTACATTTTTTTTGATATTCCTTGATGGTCATGACGGATGATTAATCCCTCTAGTTCCAAATTTGTAATTTCAATCATTAATTCATGGGGTTTTAATCCAGGAATGGCGTTTAAAATATCTTCAAGATTTGTTGGATTTGCAGATAATAATGTTAATAATTTTTCACGTATGACACAGTCAGATATAGGCTGATTTTTTGGTATATTGGTGGTTATATGTTCTGCCTCTTTAAGAATAATCGGCCTTAATTTAGCGACGTTTAATACTGTTAACACATCGTCGGCTGTGTGCAATAAATTTGCGCCATCTTGAATGAGTTTATGCCCACCTGCAGATCTGGGATCAGATGGGTGGCCCGGGATGACAAAAATTTCCCGCCCTTGTTCCAGTGCATATTCAGCAGTAATCATAGAGCCTGATTGAAAAGCGGCTTCGCTGATAATAATAGCGTCTGATAAACCTGAAACAATGCGATTGCGTCTTGGGAAAAGCCCTGCTGTTGGCGGCAATCCCATGGGCATTTCCGATAAAACAATACCCTTTTCAACAATTTCTTCATATAATTTTTGATGTTCACTGGGATAAACTTGATCAATACCGCCTGCAAGCACAGCGATTGTGCCTTTATTAATGGCACCTTTATGTGCAGCACCATCAATGCCACGCGCAAGACCAGAGACAATATTATAATGCGCATTACTTAGATGATAAGATACTTTTTCTACAAATCTTTTTCCAGCCATAGAGGCATTCCTAGCGCCAATAATAGCGATAGATTTTTTTTTAAGGAGATTTTTATTTCCAAGCATCATTAAAAAAGGTGGGGCATCCTGTATATTTTTTAAAGCTGCTGGGTACATATCGTCTTGATAAAACAGAAGTGTACCTTTAATTTTTTGTAATTTTTCAAGTTCTTTTAAAATACTATGTTCTGTCACAACAGCAATACCTTTTTCAGCCAATAAATCCAAACAGTGATAAGCATCGCCACGGCATAAATCCATTAACTTATAGAATGTACGCACCCCAATTTTCGGCGAACGTAATATGCGTAAAAAAATAAGATGATCTTGCTGCACGTAAAAGTCTAAAATATAAGGTTTAATTTTAGATTAACAAACAAATCTTAATATTTTACAAACGGGGGGCAGTTTTTAAACATATTGCGTTTTGATCCATGCTCGTTAACTGATTAAATGTTTGATCAGTAGAGATTTTAGCCTTTGTCAACAGTTGGCATACCCAATATTCTTTGCACATTGGGATCTAGCATAAAATTAGATCCCCCTGGAAAAGTAGAATGATCGGTTGTATTTTCTTTGTAGAACAAAGCAAAAATGGTGTGATATTCCCCAATTGCTGCTTTGGGATTATATAATATTTTTTGCAGCTCACTTGTGCCATTTGGTGCTAAAAATTGGCCTTTTATTGGTGCGTAGGCGACAACAATGCCGATTAAATATAATTTTTGATTAATGCGTGCAAATACAGGGGATCCACTTGTTCCAGGAAGCGCTAAAGCAAAAGGTGGTCGGCCATTTTGCTGCCATTTATAAACAGCGCCCATTGTACGTTGAAAAATAGAGTTATCATAAACAGTGTAGGGACGGTATGTTTTTCTGGCATCAAAAAAGATTGAACTGTATGCAAGCGTCCGTATCAACTGAATATCTTCTTTTAACACACGTGGGGAGGATACAGGCGTCCATTCTAATAAATCATAAGCACGTTTCAAGAAAGTAATACTGGGTTTCCAAAATTTTAATATATCCCAAAAAGAATTTAAATCACTCGTTCCATGACTCACAATTGTAAACGTTACATCCTTTGGTATGTCTAATATTGGTAACAAGGGAATAGCGGGTCTATCAATTACCGGCCACTCTACTGTAATAAAAGCAATATCATAGCGTGAGGCAGCTGCATATTCTCCATCTAAATACCGTGCATCAATATAGGCAAAATTCGCACGATATGCTGTGTTTTTATCGAATTGCACAAAACTGTTTTGTAAAGGGACACTTACAAACCCTTTTTGCACTAAGCGTGATGGTTTATTTGAAAGAATTGATGTAAGACCATGTGCCGCCGTTGCTATAATATGAGGCGCAATTAAGACACCTGAAAGTTGTGCTTGGCTGTCTTGGCTGTAAATTAAACAACATGATCTGGCTTCTGGTATTTTTTTTGCATATTCAATAAAGTCGTCGTTTGTAAAGTTGTATCCTGGCGCCATTGCCTTAAGTGCACAGATAAACGGCACAAGCCAAAATATAATTTTATAAGGCATATTAACATTATTCATTATTACACTTTTGCTGATCTGCGTTTTAGCCTAGTTTTTATTTTAGCATTATATGTAGTGCGTAGTCTATTTTTACACGGTCAAAATAAAAATTCATATTTTAAATGCCATTTCAACAGAAAAAACAAAGAAAATGCATAAATATTTTTAGTTTCTTATCTTTTTTATGCTATTTAGACGTCTTGCTTGTGAATAAAAAGATTTACTAATTATATAACTTAATTTTGTTAAAAGTTTAGGGAAAAGACTATAGTTTCTGCGGTTTTCAGAATCGTGATTAAAAAATAGGCACCTCTAGAATGTGGGCGTGCATCCTTAGTTTTCACATCTTTTTCCACAGCTTTTTTCACAAAAAATGGGGATAAGTTAACAAAGTATTAAGAAGTATGATTATTTTTCCAAAAAGATATATAA
>DPKF01000128.1 GCA_003542655.1 Holosporales bacterium | reverse complement strand
TCATGATGATAAGGCACAACATCAAAGGGGTGCTTAGCGTGCCCAAACATCTTTTGATATTCCGCATGATTTTGCACTTCATGGGGGCGCCCCGCACAACAAATATGTTCATTTAAGCACAAAACCTGGTCCGTTGCTGACAACACATAGTGCAAATCATGGGAAATTAGAAAAATAGAACAGTTTAATCTCTCTTTTAATGACAACATCAGTTTAAAAAAATCTTGTTGTCCGGTAAAATCAACCCCTTGTGTTGGCTCATCCAGTACCAATAAATCTGGCTTATTCATGAGAGATCTTGCAAACAAAACACGCTGCCACTCGCCACCAGATAAACTGTGAACAGAAAATTTTAACAGTTTATCAACTCTTAATAAGGATAAAAACTCTTTATCTACGTCGCCATACAAAGCTAAAAAAGATTCTACACTCAACGGTAAATAAGGATTAATATTAATTTTTTGCGGCATATAACCAATTTTAATGCCTTCTTCTTGCACGACAAAACCACTATGGGGTTTTAAAAGACCCAGCATTATTTTAATAAGTGTTGATTTTCCAGCACCATTTGGCCCAATAAGGGTTTGAATCTCATTTTGTCGCACAGAAAAAGATATATCTTTTAAAATCGCTTTCTCTTTTTTCTCAGTACTTTGTCCATAAACGGGCACATTAAAATTAACGTTATGAAACGTAATGAGGGTAGAACCCCTGTGCGTATTTTCAATCATAGATTTTTTTCAAGTCACTATTAATCACAAGTATAGAGGAGAAATACCTAAAACGCTTCTATTAAAATCAGAGAGTATGATCATGCCAAAAAATTCTAAAAACCCTAATTCGGGATTAGGTCCTGCCAATTAATAGCTGGTTTTTTCGTTTTTAGTGTATGGGCAATAAGGGTTAAAAAGATGTGAATAAATCCATTTATAGGCGATTTATGTCTCGTGTGAACCAGGTTAAATCCTTCTTTCAGAACGCTGTTCACCGTTTCAATGATTGATCTTTTTCGACGTAAATTTTTTTCTGTTACGATTGTCTTTATAAATACGCACAAAGCTCAAGGGGATGCTTTGACTTTTCTGTGTATTTTTCTTGTCCTTATGCTCCTCTATTTTTATGAGGTTCATAAAACAGGATAAAAACAATCGTTATTAACTTTTTCTTAAATATTTTGGGGTATATATATAGACCACCTTATGGTATTGTTTATGAAAAAAGATAAAATTTTATTAGTGCTGCTCAGCATTTTTCTTTCTACTGCCCCTATGCAATCAACTGCATTTGTAAAAATTAAGGATGTTGAACCATCTGAAATATTACGAAAAGAATGTTTTGTCGATTATCGTATGAAAGGCTTCATGTATAAAAAATGTGCAAATCTTTATACGATCATTCTTAATGCAGCAAAAACAACGAACATAGTTAACATGTTAAACGCATCAAAAACTTTACCTAAAATTGTTCCTGATCAAGCACTGTTAGATTTACGACAAAAATGCATGGTTTCAGAACAAGATAAAAAAGAAACACTTGATGATGAGTGCGCACAAAATATATCTACTTTAATTAAATTTTGGTCCAGTATTGATACTGAATATACAAAGCCACTCACAGTAAAATTAGAAACCGTATTCGCAGAAGATCCTGCGCTATTATTACAAAACATGACAGAAGATGAACTGGATCAGCAAGCGATGTTTGAATTATTTGATCGTTTTAATAATGAAGGAGAAGTCTTTGAAGAGATCTATGCAATGGCAACGGCACTTGATTCAACATTTGTATTGAAAGATATGCCAGAGATTCGTAGTAAAGATCAGTTCATTCAAGAACTGTTGTTTAGTAATACTTCTTTTGCAGTAACAGCCGTAAAAAAAATTAATCAATTTAATGATGATGCGCAAGCATATTTTGCATCAATTAAACGTTCTCTCAGTAACAATAGTAATGAAGATCAGTGGGCGATTACTAAAAAAATACGAGAGTTAGGATCAATTTTGCCTGATACACTAGTCAACGTTCTTCAGCAAATTAAATTTACGAAAGGAGGAGAAAAATTAATTAAAGCGAATCCAGAACGCGTAAAATATTATTTAGAAAAACCAGTTTATAGAACCACTACAGTAATGGAAGATACTGGAGCACTAAAAGCAGATAATAGTGAACATGCAGATGGTCAGCTTATTGATAAAAATAAATTACAAGGGGAGCACATACCTGCAGTTTATATGAACAGATTATATGCAAATCTTGTAAAAATTCTTATTTACATTTTATCGCCGCAATATATTGGAAACGAAAAAGATTTTTTAAAGAAGTTTCAAAATAAAGAAGACAAACAGCAAAAAAACATACGTGATCATCTGAATACAGAAAAGTATCTATTTCTTGATCTTGACCCTATTGAATACAATAAACTAAAGCAAATTGCTCTCGTAATGCTGACAAATATTCATGTATTGCTGGTTAATGAAAAACTACAAAGAAAAGAGTTTGCAGGTAAAAACGAGTTGTTGTTTGTTGCAAGACAAATAAAAGATAGCTTTGAAAAACAATTGAAATTTTTTAGTCGTGATCTTTTTGCTTTACAGTCACGAAACTTTAGCGCTATTGATATTAGTCGATCAATGGTGGCAGAATCTTTTGCAACCGCTTTTTTAAATCCAATTTATCAAGTACAACGTCATGAATCAGAAAAATGGGCTGATAGTCCTAGTTTAATTAATGCAAGCGGCGATAATATCTACGCTCTTTATGCAACCTATCTTAATGCTTCACTTTATGGTGTGCTAGACGAAGGTAATACAACACAGAATGTATTTCTCGATAGACAGCGTCAATCTTCTCGTATTCAACAAACCTTAACTAATTCTGCTAGAGGTGCAGTCAGTAGTTTTAGTCAAAACCACCTTAAAATTTTATTATCACTAATTCCCATTCCGAGACCACCTATAATTTCAGATGCAATTGAAAATTTTGTTGCATCGACACTGACAAACGAAGTATCTGAAGTTTATAATATGATTATAAATTCTTGTGTTCTCAGTCGTCAAAACTGTAAAGTACTTTCAAGAAATGTTGTTTTCAACAAGTCTTTAACAACGCGCATTACAGAATTTTTAGAAGCATATGAAAATTCACTTAGAGATTTTTCTAGAGATTTACAAAAAACAGCAAAAGAATTGAAAGATCCCAATGATACACAAAAAGAAGGAGCGCAAGAAGCTATCACAGAACAAACAAGCTTTATTCCAACTATTGCAATTTTAAGGAAGCGCGCAGCATTAGAAGAAAATAAGGCAGGTGTTGAGCATGCAAAATCTTTTGAGGACCTTGTGAAAAAGCTGATTGATAGAACAAGTGCGCTAACAATAGAGACAACAACCCGATCAATAATTAAGTAAAGAATTTTTGGCATGGTTTAATGTTTAGGTTCAGCTATAGCCAACCCAATATAAAATGGAATACTATATATACTTACTAAAAGCGGATATAATTAAAATAGGCTTGTTAAAATCACAACAAAAATATGTCACAATTTTCAATTACTTTTTTAGGCGTTAGAGGAAGCACCCCCTGTTGTGAACAAAAATACCAAAAATACGGCGGCCATACCAGCTGTGTATTGATGGAAACAGATGATCATGTTCTCTTGTTTGATGCAGGATCTGGCATTGCAACCGCTAACGACTATATAAAAAACAAAGCGCAAACAGATATTCATTTGTTTTTTAGTCATGTGCATTTAGACCACATACTTGGCCTGCCTGCATATGATGCATTTTGGGATAAAAATAAAAATATTCATATTTATGCAGGTACGCTAGAGCCATACGGTGGCACCCAAACTTTTTTACAAAAAACATTTACAGCACCTTTATTCCCAATTGATTTTAAAAATTTCCCTGCTAACATAACATGCCTAGATTTTAAGGCCGGTGATATACTGACATTATCAAGCAGGATAAAAATTGATACGTGTGCATTAAATCATCCTAACGGCGCCATCGGATATCGCGTAAATTATGACAGTAAATCAGCATGTTATGTAACGGATACAGAGCATAAAGTTGGTGAAATTGATCACAGTATTGCAGCCTTAATTCATGAAACAGATTTGTTCATTTATGATTCGACGTTTACTGACGCAAACTATCTTAAGCATAAAGGATGGGGGCATTCTACCTGGCAGGAAGGAGGACGACTGTCCCAAATAGCAAATGTAAAAAATACAGCGATATATCATCATGACCCAGAACATGATGATATAATGATGGATGCAATAGCAAAACAAACAGCACAGATGGGCAGCAATATTTTTATTGCACGACAAGGACTACAGATTCACCTTTGATGAGGTTTTCATGCTGCTGTATTTTGATGTTTAGACATGGTTGTTTTCTGATGG
>DPKF01000084.1 GCA_003542655.1 Holosporales bacterium | reverse complement strand
CGTCGTTATGTTGAAAGCTTGTCATCTTATGCGCGTCAATTTTTAGAATTAATGCAAAAACCTGATGTTGATTCGATTGAGGGTCTAAGCCCTGCTATTTCAATTGAACAAAAAACAACGTCTAAAAATCCACGTTCCACAGTTGGTACTGTGACAGAAATTTATGATTACTTAAGGCTTTTATTCGCACGCGTTGGAACGCCTTATTCGCCAGCAACAGGACAACCGATTGAGGCTCAAACAGTTTCACAAATGGTTGATCGCATTTGTGCCCTAAACGCAAAACAAAAAATGCTTTTACTGGCCCCTATTATTCGAAACAGAAAAGGGGAATATAAAAAAGAAATAATAGAGCTTAAAAAGCAAGGGTTTCAGCGGTTGAAAATTAATGGTGACGTGTATGATATTGATAACACGCCGGATCTTAAAAAAACAGTAAAGCATAACATTTCAGTTGTTGTTGACAGGCTAAGTATTCCACAGGAAATGACAAAAGAATTTCAATCACGTGTCGCCGATTCGGTTGAAACGGCGTTAAAATTAACAGATGGCCTTGCTGAAGTTGAATTGTATGATTCAAAAGAAATTCTTACTTTTTCATCTAAATTTTCATGCCCTGTATCGGGTTTTACACTGCCTGAAATTGAACCACGTCTTTTTTCATTTAACTCCCCTTTAGGGGCATGTCCAACATGTGCAGGGCTTGGAAAAGAAATTCTTTTTTCTGAAGAACTTGTTGTGCCCGATAAATCTCTATCATTAAAAGATGGTGCAATTGCCCCTTGGTTTAACGAGAAAAAATCAGGCCGTTTTGAAAAAGATACGGTATCATTCTATACACAGATTTTAGATTCTATTGCAAAGCACTTTGGCGAATCAACAGAACTGCCCTTTAATAAGCTACCAAAATCTTTTCAACAGGTTGTTTTGTATGGAACAAATGAGTTGATAACATTCAAACAATCAAGTGCATTTCGTAGTAAAAACACAAGCAAACCATTTGAAGGCGTTATTCCAAGTTTAACACGTCGTTACAGATCAACAGAAAGCGACTGGGTAAGGGATTATTTAAGACGCTATCAAAACGAACATGAATGCTCCACGTGTCATGGTAAACGTTTAAATGAGATGCCCTTATCAATTAAGATTAATGGCAAAACAATTTCAGATGTGTGCGACATGTCGATTGGAAAAGCGCAAAAATGGTTTCAAAACATAGATCTATCAACTAAAAACCAAACTATTGCAGAACGCATATTAAAAGAACTCAATAGCCGTTTGAAATTTTTAGTTGATGTGGGATTGGATTATTTGTCATTCTCGCGAACGGCAGGCACCCTGTCAGGGGGCGAAAGTCAACGCATTCGTTTAGCCTCTCAAATTGGATCTGGTTTAACAGGTGTTTTATATGTTTTGGATGAACCTTCCATTGGCTTGCATCAACGGGACAACGATCGGTTGTTAGACACCATTAAGCATCTGCGGGATATTGGCAATACCGTCATCGTTGTTGAACATGATGAAGACGCTATTCGCGCTGCGGATTATTTAGTTGATATGGGGCCTGCTGCTGGTCGCAATGGCGGCAATATTATTGCCCAAGGGACACCGGAGGCGGTTATTAAAAACCCTAAAAGCATTACCGGACAATATTTAAAGGGTGAAAAATTTATTGCTGTTCCAAAAGAACGCCGCTCAGGCAACGGAAAAAAAATTAACATTAAGGGCGCCACTGCTAATAATTTGCAAAATATTGATGTTGATTTTGCACTTGGCACATTTACCTGTGTAACGGGTGTATCTGGCAGTGGAAAATCGTCACTTGTGATAGAAACGTTGTATAAAGCCGTTGCTAAAGAATTAAATAATGCGCAAGAATTACCTGGTCATTATCAATCTTTAAAGGGGTTAGAGCATATTGATAAAATTATTGATATTGATCAATCCCCCATTGGGCGAACGCCAAGATCGAACCCAGCTACGTACGTTGGGTGTTTTACGCCTATTCGTGAATGGTTTGCAACCCTTCCTGATGCAAAAGCAAAAGGTTACACAGCTGGTCGGTTTTCTTTTAATGTAAAAGGTGGGCGCTGTGAAGCATGTAGTGGCGATGGTATGGTTAAAATTGAAATGCACTTTTTGCCAGATGTCTATGTGCAATGCGATCAATGTCAAGGAAAGCGCTATAATCGTGAAACGTTAAGCGTTACATACCGCGAAAAAACGATTGCTGATATTTTGGATATGACTGTGGATGAAGCTGTCGATTTTTTCCACGCACAAACACAAATTAAAGATAAGCTAAAAACCTTACAAGAAGTTGGCCTTGGCTATATTCATGTGGGGCAACAGGCAACAACCCTTTCTGGTGGGGAAGCACAGCGCGTAAAGCTTGCTAAAGAATTATCACGCCGGTCCACAGGAAAAACCCTTTATATCTTAGATGAACCCACAACAGGCCTGCATTTTGAAGATATTCGAAAATTATTAGAGGTTCTGCACAGAATTGTTGATCAAGGCAATACTGTCATCGTTATTGAACATAATTTAGAAGTGATCAAAACCGCCGATCACATAATTGATATTGGCCCTGAAGGTGGATCTGGTGGCGGTTTTGTTATTGCCAAAGGCACACCAGAACTTGTTTGTAAAAATAGTAAAAGCTATACTGGAAAGTACTTAAAACCGTATTTATAAAGTGATGAGCGATGAAAACAAAAAACACTGTTTCTACCTATGCTTTAACAACAGATGAACAGGGTTCAAAGGCGCTTGATATTCAACAAAATATTCTGGCGGACGCAACATATAAGCAGATTATAAAGGCTGGACTCTCCTCTGGTATGCATGCTTGGGAGTATGGATGTGGAAATGGTGCAATAACCTGTACTTTATCTGAAATTGTGGGACCTACCGGTTCTGTTACTGCAGTGGATCAAAGTAAAGAACAACTGGATCGTGTTTTATCAACAGCAACAAACAAAGGGTTGTCTAATGTGATAACGCGTCAAGAAAATCTAGATACTTTTGTGCCACCTATTCATAAAGCTGATTTTGTTTTTGGTCGTTACATTTTGATGCACTTACAAAATCCTAAAAATATATTAGAAAATATCCACGCGCGCTTATTAAAACCTAATGGTATAGCACTTTTTGGAGAACCAAGTTGGGACAAAACCTATTTTGAAGGGGAAAATGAAGATGACCTTTTACGCTTTAGAGAAGCGGTTATCCAGCTTGGACAGACAAAAGGTGTGGACTATAATTTTGGTGAAAAATTAAGATCAGCTATGCTTGCTCAGAACTTTAAAGTTGTTCAAGAAGAAAACGTGACTTTTTCTTGTTTTGGTAAAAACTTCGTTGATTTATGGTCGATTCGCTTGAAAGAACTAAGCCCAGAACTTATTGACAAAAAATGTGCCTCAACACAAGACGTTGATCGCTGGTTTAGCATAGCTGAGAAACTGAATAAAAATCCAGCTAATACCGCGATGCACGCACCGATGTATTACGTTTCTGGAATGGTATAAAACCAACAATCTTGTAGAAAAATTGGTGGGCGCCGTAGGAATTGAACCGACGACTTACCCGCCAATCAGTCATTAAAAATTTGGCAGGTCTTCATCCTTTCGTTCGCGTAAGCGTTGTGCTTCCAATTCTGCAATTCGTGAATCATTGGCTTCTATTAAAGCAGCATTTAAAGTAAACCACACAAATGGAAGCGCTAAAAAATGTGTTTCTATCTCTCGTGGTTCTTGTGTAGATTGAACTCTATTTTTTCCCTGAGATCTAAATTCGCTTTCATTGTTCTCTGCACGGTGTAGCAGCGTTCCTTTTAAACGAGGATGACAAGCATCTCCTTTCAAGCAAACAAGTGCATTGGAATAAACTTCGGGTAAATAGAATAAACCATTAGGCGTGCGTTTATCAAGAATCGTGCATGTTAAGTTATCGCTGAGTTCTTCTAAGGTTTTCTGAAGCGTACCAGGCATTTGTCCTACTTGTCCTGGAATATAGTATGGAAAATGACTGCCTTTTTTTACAAAAGCACGATCACGTAAAATTTGTGCATAATAAGAAAAAGCACATGCTGAACAGTTCCCCTGATAATCACCTAGTCCAGCTAAAGTACCGTCCCCCAAACAACACGCTAAGAGAGAATAACCATAACCTCTTGTCCTCATCTGTATTGTATTTGCTTCGTCACGCACAAGAGGCGCTGCCTCAACACGATAGGCATGGCGCCATAACGGTAGCTTATCTTTATTTAAAAGGTCTTCTTCAATTTTTGTTGCGCTTTCTAATAGCGCAGGAATTTCTGGATATAAATCGTTAAAGAAAAAAAGTAATGCCAGTTGAGAAAAAGAAGTTTTAGGGCTTTCTTCCCCTACCTTTGCATATGCCTTGGATAGATTATTAAATTGCACAAGATGTTGATAGATGCAGGTTAAAAAATGCTTTGTTATCGTCGTAAAATCTCTTGCATGAAAATTTTGTGACAAATTAGAGTCGACAATCATTCGAATAAACGCATTATTCAAGTCTAAATAAATGTAAGAACCTGTCATTGCTATTGCCATTGGAAATTCTAGGCTATGCAAACCATCTATAGGATATTCTTGTTTCCATTTTTGCAACAAAACAAATAAATCCCATGTTGTTTGTGGGATAGCAGTCATTTTTGCATTATGATAATTACTTGAATTGCAGTCTTTGTCTAATAGCTGTGCCTGAAAAGATCGTTGTGCTTCAGCTAAAGGCAATACATGTAGTTCGCCAGCCCTTATGAAATATATATCTCTATGCGTTTTTTCTATGGGCTTTAAGGGATCTCCGTCTCCAAAAATAAATGCCGCTTGCATTGCATGAGAAAATAGAAGTAGAAAAATGAGGTATAACTTGCACATAAAAAATCCTTTTATCATGTTATCTTATGTACAATATAATGATTTTTTTTTAAAAAGCAACAAGATATATTGAGGATTGGTGGGCGCCGTAGGAATCGAACCTACGACCTACTGATTAAGAGTCAGCTGCTCTAC
>DPKF01000033.1:3465-6691 GCA_003542655.1 Holosporales bacterium | reverse complement strand
AGTTTCAACGGTTGGCACATACTGTATTTGATCTTCTTCTATTTTTTGAACTCTTGATGGCGATTTTTCTTCAAAAGCATTACGTTCTCCAGGACTTTTCAACATTTTTCCAGCTTGGCACTCTTTACAAAATCTAGAAACAAAACGTATGCGACTTTTTAATTTGCGTTCTAATTTATTTAATTCCGTACTAACAAGCTCATTTTTTTCTAAACGCTTCATCCATTCAGCATCTTTTAACAATGTGTCAATTTCTAACAATTTAGGTGTAATTACCTGCTTCTGCTTTTTAGACATATTCTTAATCGTCAGCGATAATCTTTCTAATCGCATGCGATACGTATCTATTCCTGATTCATCTGATTTCAATTCTATTGCAGCAGAAAGCATCGAGAACAGGCACGTAAAACAAACTATTCCTACTTTTTTAAGCATTCTTCCTTACTCAAAATATAAATCAAACATCAAATTTCTGCCTTTAAGCGCATGTAGCGCCCTTAAGGATAAGTTAACAGCTATTGCATGTTTTGAACAGTCCCAAACTGCTATATCGTCATAAGAATTGCCTGCATAAGTATACTGTTTATAGCCAAATGTTTGCGATAAAATATCTGCTTTTATCTTTGCGCGAAGATTTTTTTCTCCCTCACTTGCAATAACAGCATCAAAAATCCCTAAGTAATCTGCAATGGGTTTTGCAAATCCAATATCTGTTGCTGTGGCTAAAATAAGTGTGCCTGCTTTTTGTTTTTTATACTGTTTTAAAAATGCTAAAAAGGGCATATTATAATCCAGCATTTTGGGCAAGATAGGGGATGCTTTAGCAAGTTGCTGTTTAAAGTAAGCGCGTCCTTTAAAAAGGGTAAAAAGCATAAAAAATGCTTTCAATAGATTGGTTTTTAATAATTGTTTCCAGGCGATACAAAGCACATCGTTTTTAATTAGCGTGCCATCAAGATCCACACACAGTGGTGAAAACACAGATAAGTCCATTGACTCAAAATCGTTCACGACAGCCCCATAGCTTGTTTCATAAAAAACCGCTTTAGGGGTGGCACTCTATTAACAACGGCAAAACCGGCGTTACGAATGGCATATAACGTTTTAGAATCATTTGAAAACAATTGTGTTATAAGATCTGTTGCCTTAACCAGTGGTTTTATATCGCGCATACGCTCACGTTCATAAGCTTTACACAAAGTTTCAGATCCAACATCTAGGCCGACTTTGTAATTGTCGATAATTTTTGTCGCCAGTACATCAGCGTCGCGCCATCCAAGGTTTACGCCTTGTCCAGCTATGGGGTGCATAGCATGTGCAGCGTCCCCAATTAAAACCTGACGATGGTCACTAATTTTATTTAATTCAAATGTAGACAGCGGGAAATGCCATCGCTTAGAAACAATTTTTACTTTTCCATAATAGGGGAATAATTCTGCTATTTCTGCCTGCAGGTCATCATTTGTTTGTTTTTCCCAATTATGATTTGTGGGTTTGCACCATACAATTCCTGATTTTTTTCCTTCATCATGCTTTAAAGGCAAAATGGCAAAAGGCCCTTTTGATGTGAAAATTTCCCATGCATGATTATGATGTGGTTCTTCATGTTCTAAATGCACGACAAGGGCATTTTGTGCATAATCGCGTGTTTTCATTTGTGGCGCCATTAAAGCACGTGTTGGTGATTTTCTGCCTTCAGCACTAACTAACAATTTTGCATGAACAATTTTACCATTAGATAGAGTCGCTGTAATATTGCCATCGTGCTTTTGAATATCTGAAAGAGACGTATTATAAAAACAATGTGGATCATCTTGTAATCTATCTAAAATACTCATGCGGAAGTACATATTTTCAGCTATATACCCCATCGGATCAGATGATAATTCCTTGTGATCAAAATCAACAGACCATACCGATCCCTTTTCAAGAACACGAATATTATTAATGGGTTCTGCATGATCTTTTAAATAGACATCCCATATGCCGGTTTTTTCAAATATACGCTTTGACCCCAAAGATATTGCCGTTGTACGGCCATCTTTTACGGCATCAATCATAGCTTGAGGAGAAGTTGGATCAATCAAAACAAAAGGAACTTTTTGCTGCTGTAATCGCGCGCCTAATAAACCACCGACTAAACCACCGCCAACAATTAAAACTTCCGTCTTTATAATTTTATCAGATGACATAACAACTTTGCGGTGGTGCCCCCGGGGAGACTCGAACTCCCACATACTAAGTATAGTAGATTTTGAGTCTACCGCGTCTACCAGTTCCGCCACAGGGGCAATTGTTTGTTACAGTATACGAAAAATAAGAAGGTGTTTGCAATATAATTTAAGAATAATGTGCACGTTCACCATAAATGAGATTGATTTAGGGCTTTTTAATGGCGCTTGTTAGCCTGGCATTTTTGCTTCTGCAACAATTTTTTCAACAAATTCGTCTAAAGTCATGACTGATTGTTCTTGTGATCCTATTTGACGAACAGATACTGTATTTTCTTCAGCCTCTCGTTTACCAACAGCTAAAATATAAGGAACTTTTTGGTGTGAATGTTCACGTATTTTATAGTTGATTTTTTCGTTACGCGTATCCAGCTGTACTTTAATCCCTTTTTCTTTTAGAAGCGCATGTATTTTTTCTGCATAAGGGTTAACATCTGTTGCAATTGAAGCAACAACAACCTGAAGCGGTGCCAACCATACAGGAAATTTACCAGCATAATGTTCAATTAAAATACCAATAAAGCGTTCAAATGTTCCCAGTATTGCGCGGTGTAACATAACGGGGCGGTGACGTTTGCCGTCTTCCCCAACATATTCAGCATCCAGGCGTTCAGGTAAAACAAAATCAACTTGGAATGTTCCACACTGCCAATCTCGGCCTAGGCAATCTTTTAATACAAATTCTAATTTAGGGCCGTAAAAAGCACCCTCACCAAGATTAAGTTCAAATTCTAAACCAGATGCTTTTGTTGCATCCATCAACGATTTTTCAGCCAAATCCCAAACTTCATCACTGCCGGCACGTGTTTCAGGGCGGTCAGAAAACTTAATACGAATATCTGTTAAACCTAGATCTGCATAAACACTTTTTAATAAGGCGCAAAAGCTTTTTGTTTCTTCTATTATTTGGTCAGGGGTGCAAAAAATATGTCCATCATCTTGTGTAAAGGCCCGCACACGCATAATGCCGTGCAAGGCACCAGATGGTTCATTTC
>DPKF01000033.1:0-3419 GCA_003542655.1 Holosporales bacterium | reverse complement strand
CCCCAGTGGCCGGAGGCCTCCCACAATGATTTATCAACCATTTGCGGGGTTTTAACTTCTTGATATCCCTCAGGCGCTAAGCGTTTTGCTATATAATTTTGCAATGTTTGATAAAGCGTCCAGCCTTTTGGATGCCAAAAAACATTACCAACCGCTTCTTCTTGTTGGTGAAATAACCCCATGGCAGGGCCCAATTTTCTGTGGTCACGTTTTTCCGCCTCTTCTAAATAAAAGAGATGGTCTTTTAATTGTTCTTCTGTTGCCCAAGCTGTGCCATAAATACGTTGTAACATAGGGTTACGGTGATCCCCACGCCAATATGCACCCGCTAGCTTCATTAATTTAAAAGCTGGGCGAATACGACGTGTAGAGGGTAAATGCGGGCCACGACACAAATCCACAAAAGGACCCTGCCTATATAAAGAAATAATATCACCTTGGGGAATAGCTTCAATAAGCTCTACTTTAAAATGTTCCCCTTGTTCCTTAAATAAGTTAATGGCGTCATCTCTGCTCCACTCTTCACGAATAATGGGTGTATCTTGCTCTAAAATATGACGCATACGTTTTTCAAGCGCATTCAAATCGTCTGGCGTAAAAGGCTGTTCACGGTAAAAATCATAGTAAAAGCCATTTTCAATGGCAGGCCCAATTGTAATTTGAATGTTTTCAAATATTTCTTTGGCAGCTTGCGCTAATACATGCGCTGTATCATGGCGAATAATTTCTAAACCTTCGGGGGAAGACCGGGTGATAATATCAATTGATGCATTGTCAGGAACAGGAAGGTTTAAATCCTTTTGCACACCATTAATTAAAATGGCAACAGCGTCCTTAAATAAATTTTTTGATATTGCTTTTGCAATATCATCCCCTGTTGATCCCTTTGGAAATTCGCGATTTGATCCATCTTTTAATACGACTTTGATCATATACCTGTATATGCTTTATAAAATATATATACTAATATATATTAAAAGCCTGGAAATGGGAATATAGCTTGCGTTTCATGTAAGCCTTTTGGCGATACGATCCGTGGTATGCCATTTTTATTCATCAGACTAACGCTTGGTATATTCGTACGTTGACCTTTGTGATCAAATTCAATATTGCCGCCGTAAATAATACCTTCTGATAAGGATATATTTTGAAGTGCTGTACGTAAATTTTCAGCCTTGTTAGATTGTGCCTGCTGATAAGCCATGGTTGCTAAATATATAGCTTCTAAACTAAAGGCTACGTTCATTTCAAATAATTTTTCTGGATAATATTTATGGAAAACTGACATAGCCCGTTTCGTTAAAGATGATATGGGATCAAACCAAGCATTTACCGTATATAAATTGTCAGCTTTTTCTTTGAAATTTTTTAAGAACTGCCCTTCATAAAAACCTTGACCGCCTGGGCTAATAATGGCTTTTGGGTTATGATTTTGGCGTATCAGTTCCCTTATAATTAAATTGGTCGCGTTAATGCGCGATACAATCATCAATACATCGGAATTAACAGATTTGATTTTAGCCACTTCTGTGCTTAAGTCTTTAGCTTTTGTATCAAATTGAATAATTTTTTCTAACTTAAAAGGGATGCGCTGCTGTGACTCTGCTATTTGAAACGCATCTAACATTGTTTGTCCATAAGCATCATTTAAAACAATAAGAGTGCCTGTTTTTGGTGCAAAATTGTTTTCTGCAAATAATGTTTTGATACCAGATATGCTATTACCTGCTAGCATTTTAGATGTTGGAAAATTTCTAAATAAGTATTGATAGCCTTGCTCTGTTAAAGTATCAGCCGCTGCCATATTAATAATGAATGGTATTTTATGTTGTTCTGCAACTTGGGCAATCGTTGCTGTTGCTGCTGAATTATAAGCACCTATTAAACAATGCGCGCCGTCATTAATAAGCTTTTCGGCTTTTAAACGTGCTACTTCTGAATTGGATTCTGTATCAGAAACAACAACTTCTAAATCGACACCTAAGAACTTTAAAAAATCTTTTCCGATACGTGCTGCTCGTTCACAGGACGTTCCTGATTCTGCATCTACACCTGTTTTAGGGGTTAAAAAACCAATTTTAAAAGCTGTCTTTTTTTTTGCTGAACATCCTGAAAATAACCTTATAGAAGATAATCCCAGTCCAGTTAAAGCAAAAGATTTTAAAAAAAACCGTCGATTAAACTGAGTCATGATCTTTCCTGATAAGAGCTATGAATTTAGTATCGTCCATTTAGCCTCATACATCAAGGTGGAAAATTATATTTGTGCTGGCTAAGCATAAATTGAAACTGATATGGCAACGTGTTGAAAAATCATTGGATCCATATATGACAGTGCCGTCACACAGCATTTAAAATTTTCCTCAATTCTTCAAGTGCTGCTGCTTTTGCTTGAACAGATGCATAGGTATTTTTGGGTTCACTGTCAGCTATCCAATAAGCAAATGTAATAAAGCGTTCATTTTTTTGAATAAACCCTACAAACCAGCCTATTTGTTTATCTAATTTTATACGTCGATCCGCACTTAAATGTGATCCACTCCCTGTTTTCCCATAAAGCTTCCAGCCATCTTGAAGATCTTGTAAGAATATAATGTTCTTTGTCATTTTTTGTGCATGAATACTAACAGGGAGCTCTTCATGAATAAGTTTTTCTAAAAATGCAACTTGTTCTTCAGCTGATATTTCAAGTGAACTTGATAGCCAGCAATTTGTTAAGCCATTATTTTTGCCCTTATCACCAGCTATATCTTTATTGCCGTAGTCTAGTTTATTGATGTAAGAAGAAAAATCTTTTAATCCCAGCTTTTTAGTAATCTCTTGGGTAAACCAAACACAGGAATTAGTCATCCATAAGCTTGGGTTATGTGGATTTTTCCATTTTTCAAGCCAATCAGGATAGCCATCTTTATAGTCCCATGTTGGCGCTGTTTCATTAACCAAAATACAAGCATCATACCCCATCAGACTAGCTGCAATTTTAAATGTCGAACAAGGTGGTAAGCGTCTTTTACAATCACCCTCTTTTTTTATAATATGCTGATTTTCAACCGCTAGAAAGCATGTTGTTTCACCAAAACATATAGTATTTAGCATAAGGCATAACATGATTAAACTATTTTTAACTATGCCACTGTTCATTTAATCCTCCATTTTAAGGGCAGCAATAAAGGCAGATTGTGGAATTTCCACATTGCCAAATTGACGCATTTTCTTCTTACCTTTTTTTTGTTTATCAAGTAGTTTTTTCTTACGGCTGATATCGCCACCATAACATTTTGCTGTGACATCTTTACGCATAGCAGACACTGTCTCACGGGCAATAATTTTGCCACCAATGGCTGCTTGAATGGCAATTTTGAACAGTTGTTTTGGTATTAAATCTTTTAACCGGGCGCACAACATGCGCCCCCTTGATT
>DPKF01000082.1 GCA_003542655.1 Holosporales bacterium | reverse complement strand
GGGTGTTGACTTGCCGCTTGAGCAGGTGCCGCTTCTACAGCAGTAGTGTCGCTTCGTAATGCTGCAAGCAAGGCGTTAGCTTCTTCTGCACTCATTGCAAGTAATACTTCTCTCTCAATTCCAATAGCTTCTGCACGTTGGAATAATTCTGTTGGAATAACATCTCTTCCACGTGGTCGTTGACTGGCAGCGATTGCACTTGCTAAGTTAGAATCATGAGTTGTATCAAGGAGGCTTGCTGCAACTGCACGTGCTAAATCAGAATCATGGGGCGCGTCTACCGCATCTCCCCAGTCATTTAAGCGCATTACTCTGTGTCGTTGTGGTAAAGATGGATTAAATATGTTGTTTGGGTCATAATCATTAGCATCATTAGTGCCGAAATTTAAAGGGACACTATCATCAGGTGTGCTGCCTCTAGAATCAAAATCAGAATCTGAACCCCAAGCATTTGTTAAAATAGTTGTTGTTAATAATACTAAAAGTTTTTTGTTTTTCATGATACTTTCCTTAATTTATCATAGTTGTCTCATGGATAAGTATATAATTATGACATACTAATGTGTCAAGATGTTTTGATGAAAAAAAATCAATTTCTTTAAATTATGTCAATTAAATGATTATTCTTTTAACGCCTCTACAGGGTTTAGGCTACCAGCACGGCGTGCTGGAAAAAAACTTGCCAGTAAAGATAAGCTTGTTGAAATGGTACAAGCAAACAGAATGTCTTTAATCGATAAAACAGCTGGTAATTTTGACAGAAAATAGGCCTCTGCAGAGAATAATTCGGTTTGAATAAGATATTCTATAAAATGCTGTATGTTTTCAATATGAATAACAAATATACTGCCTAAACCAACACCTAAAAAAGTGCCCACAAAGCCAATAATTAACCCGATACTTACAAAAATATGGGTGATTTGTTTTTGCGTTGCCCCAAAAGTTTTAAGAATGCCTATGGCGCGTGTTTTATCTTTTACCATCATGATTAAACTAGATGTAATATTAAAACCGGCAATAATAATCAGAAGCGTTAGAATCAGCAACATAACATTGCGTTCAACCTCTACAGTATGAAATATTGCTTGGTCCTGATGTTTCCAGTCTAATACTAGATATTTATCGTTTAACTGTTTTGATAAATTTTGCGCAACGAGAGATGCTTGCAAAACATCTTTTAAAAATATGTCGATGTGCGTTACTTTATCTCCCATTTTATACAAATTTTGGGCCGTGTCTAAAGGCATGAAGATAAAACTTTTATCATAAATATGCATGCCGTAATGAAATATGCCAGCAACTCTAAAGGATTTTTGCCTTGGGATTGTGCCAAAAGCGGTTTGGTTGCCTTCAGGCGTAATCATACTAAAGCGGTCACCCGTTCTTATTCCAAGTTCCATCGCAAGACGCGACCCCAGTAACACACCGTCATTTTTAAAATTTTTTAAACTTTCATGATCTATACTTTTACGTAAAGGTTCGCGCTTAGAAAAAGCACTTGGTTCTATGCCTTGCAGCATGACACCCTTTGTTTGTCCCCTAAAAGAGATAATGCTTTGTTTTTCAATCATAGGGTAGGCGGATTCAATGCTTTCTTCATGAATTGTATGCATTAATGTTGTATTTGTGCTTTCAATGGGTTGATTTTTTTGCATAACCAATACATGGCCGCGCATACCAATAATTGCGGTTAATAAATTGGCCCTAAATCCATTCATGACAGACATCACAATAATAAGCGTTGCCACACCAAGGGCGATCCCTAGAAACGAGAATATGGCAAAAAAAGAAACGAACCCTTCCTTTTTAGAAGAAAACAAATAACGCAGTGCAACTTTGCGTTCAAAAGGAGAAAACATTATAAAATATAGATAAAATCACTAATTTACACTTTAAAAGGTTCATGTGCTTTTTGCAAACCTAATAGTGTGCAGATGCCACGTGAAAACGCTAAAGAAACCATAAAAGCGCAGGCTTTAAAAAACAGGCATTTTTGCGTATGATAAACTGAAACGTTTTATATTTTATATATGTCAAAATTCATTTTAGAAATTGATAACAGATTTTCTCATTTTGGTGATCGGAACGCTGAATATGCGGGTAGCGTTGTCAAGGCACTTGCCAGCAGTAAATATGGGGTTTCTGATATTATGGAAGTTCTAAAGAAACGGGAAAATACAAAACATAATATAAAAGGTTTGATCTCTTCTATGGATGCACGCGTTGTTTCTGTTGAAGAATTGGCACCAAACATTGTTGAAATTGCTATCCATGCACCCTTGGCAGCAAAAAACTTTGAGCCTGGTCAATTTTATAAATTGCAAAACTATGAAACATTTTCAAAAAAAATGGATGATGTGGCTTTCACGATAGAGCCGATCGCCGTAACGGGTGCCAGTGTTGATAACGACCAAGGTATTGTAAACGTTATTTTACTGCAAAATGGTGCATCATCTAAGTTAACGTCTTATTTAACGCCTGGTGAGCCTGTTGTTTTGATGGGGCCAACTGGTTCGCCCACAACGATTCCAGATCATTGTAAAAAAGTTTTATTAGTTGGTGGTGGGCTTGGCAATGCCGTTTTATTTTCAATTGGCCAAAAATTTAAAGGGGCAGGGGTCGCGGTTTCTTATTTTGCAGCCTATAAAAATAAAAAGAGCATATTTAAAGTGGATGAAATTCAAAAAGCTGCTAACCATATTACTTGGGTTTGTGAAGAAGAGCTGGATGATGCATTTTTGATAGGGGACACAGACCGTTTTGTTAAAGGTAACATAATTGACGCGTTGTCGCGTTATAGTGATGAATTAAGACAATACGATCATATGATTGTGATTGGTTCTGATAAAATGATGAGTGCTGTTGCAAAGTTTAGGTTTCATGATTGCAAATCATATTTCAATGCACAGTCTTTTGCTATTGCTAGTATTAATTCACCAATGCAATGTATGATGCAAGGCGTTTGCGGTCAGTGTGTTCAGGT
>DPKF01000089.1 GCA_003542655.1 Holosporales bacterium | reverse complement strand
CTCATTTCTTTTTTGCTTTTACTTTCTTTGGTAATTTACCTTTTGTATGCGATTGCCATTCATCGCAATTCCAACTTTTATTCTTCCCTTTACTTTTTAAGGAAAAACACAATGACCTTTGTTTTGCGCTGACGAATGGCATATATTTAATTATTTAATTCAGTACTTGATATTTTTCTACCTGTTTTACCTTCCCAATTTTTCTTTACATAACTTAGAATTTCTTCAATGGTATCTTTACCTTCGCCTACTGCCTCTACTGCCTTTTTTTTGGTGTTATCAAAAACTCTTTTAAACTCCTTTCTTGCAGTAGCCTTATCGCCTTCCACTAATTTTATTATGTTATCCCCATTTTTTTCAAAATATTCTTTGTTGAATTTGCCTAATGCTACACTTACATTAAAATATTCTTCATCAGTCATGTAACGTACTTTTTTTGTTTCTTTGCTTATTGATTTCCCTGAAAACCCTTTTACTTTTTCCTTTTCCTTGCCAACACTTACTTTTTCTAACCGATTAACGTATGGTGTTTTAACTCCTGCGGTGGCTAATATGTCATCTGCTTTTGTATATTGTATTCCGCTACCTGTTATATCACTACCCCTGAACAGCATTACTTTTCTCCCCTGCCAATCTACTGCATATTCTTTTTTTGCTCCCATTGCTGCAATCGCTGCTTCTGAAATTCCGGTTACATTTCCAATAGATGCTATTGTTACCTTTCCCAATGTGTTTAACATTCCTTTTTTATTACCAAATTCATCTATTGCAAATGGCAAGTCCTGTTGTTTTTGGTTAATGCCTCTTATCCTTTGCATTACTGCGGCAGCTTCATTTAATGCCCTTGAAGGTATTGGTAAAAAACTGTTGCCTACATCTGCGCCCATTCTTACCACCTGCTTTACTAATTTATCTTTTTCTTCGTCTGCTCTTACCTTATTTCCTTGTGCCTGTGCTAATCCCCAATTAGTTGAATTTGTTCCTAACTTATCCAACCCGCCGCCTAACCCAATCTGATTTGACTGAACTAATACAGGCACTATATTTAATGCTGTCGCTAAAAATTCTTCATCGTTATCAGTTGCTTCATCAATTATTTTATACATCTTATACGTTGCCAACATTTGCGGAGGAACAAATAATGGTATGCCACATATACCAATTTGTGTTCTGCCTTCGGAAACTTCTGATGTACCCTGCTTTCCTGCATAGTCAGGACAAATTAGTTTTTCTAAATACTTCGCTGTTATAAAAAACATAGCTGTTGTAAAATTCTTTACTATAATATCCCGCTGCCTTCTTGATATATCGCCCTGTAATTCAGTATCGGTTACATTACCCTTTCTTGCCTGTAAAAAAGCTATCTTAACGGCAGCATACAGAGGCACTCTTTCCAAAGCATCTTCCGCAAAATTTGATGCCCCGTTTAAAAAACCAAAAGCATACAAATTAAATGCAGATAACGCTTTTGTTTTTTTATGCTTTTCTACCTTATCTCTTAACCCTGACAATGCCTGGGCTTTTAACCCAAATAAACCGTAATCACCAAACCCTAATTCACTTGCTACTGTCATATTTCTTTTCCAAAAATCATTTTTAGATAACATTAACGCCCTACCCCAAATATCTTCGTTCCTATGCCTTCTTTGATACTCTGCAACGGCTACATTAAATTCTGTTGTATTCTTACCGTTATTTCCTGTTATTGGTAATCCTAATTCTTTAAATTTAGATTCAGCCATTTTTGTTGCAGTATCCTTATCATCCAATTCCATTGCTTCTAAAGCCTTTTGTTTAGCTTCATCACTTGATAGCCCTAACCCTCTGTATTTTTCTTTTAATAATTGATAAAAATGTCTTTCAGCATTTGAAAATATTCCCCTTGTGTCTGGGGCAGCATTAAGCCTGTTACTCCATTTAGTCATAAACTTCATTGCTCCATAATACGCTGACTTTAATGGGTTACTTGCTGCTTCTGTATTCTTAATTGAAAATTCCTCTAACCGCCCTTTACTGGTTCCTACATTTGCTTCACTCTGATAAAGACTTGTTGCCGGAACTCCACCTTTTAATACATTTATAAATGACTGGTTAGCTAATTCACCAAACTTTTTTAACCATGTAAAATCGGCTCTTTTACCATCCCAAATCGTATCTGTAATTGACCTTTCTACTTGTGCATAAAGGTTAGATGTTAATGACTTTATAAAAAATACAGCACTTAATAACGGTCTTGCATAAACAGAAGATTTGAATAATTCATTTGAATAATTAGGCAAAAACTTTTGTACAAATACACTTGCTTCTTCATTGTATTTTTCTTTTAAAGTAGGTGTATCTGCTTTTGCGTGTTTTTCGTATATGGCTTCCAATGCCTTTGTATCTGCATCTGTCATTGGGAATCCCTGAATATTACCATTCAGATAATCAACGGCAATATTATTAAGCCTTTTGGCTAACTTTTCTTTTGGAGATAAAATTATATTAGGCTTTAAACTTTTTGCACTATTTGAAACCCTGCTATAAATCTGAAAATATTTATCCGTTACCTGCCTTGCTTCTGGATAGGTAAAGCCATCTCTTAGCAATCCTGCCATTACTTCTGACCGGCCATTATAATTACCTTTCAGTACGTTGTCTTTTATAATTTCCAACGTCCTGTTAAACGATAACCCGCAAGGTGTGTTTGCTGCCATTTTTTATTTTTTATTTCTCAATCCACAAAGGTTTGAAATGACTTCTTTTATTTTACTAACGAATGATGGAGAACTTTGAGCCTGCCTATGAATCTTTTCATTCAACTTGCCTATCTCCGCTTCCTGTTCACTTATTACATTACCCAAATCCTGTGTCATTTGTGTTGCTTTTTCCTGTACTGCTTCGGCATACCTTCTTGCAAATTCAGTTCTTGTTGCCGGGTTACCCTGCGCTCCTAATATTTCATACGCCCGTTTTAATGACTGCGTCTGCCTACCTGATACCGTTGCTTCATCTGCCATTTCTTTTATTAATTTAGTAGCCAGTTCAGTATTGCCTTCTTTCTGTAAAGCCACTATTAATTTTGCCCTCAATATTTGTCTTACATCGGCTACCGAATTATTCACTAAAGCATTTATATACTGACCGGCTTTATTCAAATCAATGCTATCTACTATAAAGTCAGCCATAGCGTCTAATTGGTCATTTGATACCGCATTATAAGTTAATGAATCTTTAAGTGCATTTACCAATTCAGTAACATTACTTACACCTAACCGCTTTAATACGCTCTTTGGTTTTTCTCCTTTTGCAAGTGCCTTAAACGCTTCTTTTAATTCGGCAGCTATCTTATCTGTTTCGGCGGTTTCAGCAAATATTTCTGCAATTAATCCTTTCTGTATTTTAGTTAATTTTTTAGCCACTTCAAACCCTTCAATCACTTCGGCTTCTGTCAGTCCAAATGATTTTTGCTTTCTTACCTGTGCCTTAAACGCATCTGTATCAAAGTTTACTTTTTTGCTACCAAATAATTCCTGATTAAGTTCATTAATAAATGTTTCAGATTTACCCTCAATAGCATCGTTGTAATTCAATTCTTCTTTGCGTATTTGTTCCGCTATTTCTTTTATAGACGGTTGCACTTCACCTTCCAAATCGGTTGTAAGTTTATCCCTTAATGCCTGTTCGGGTAGTTCACCTAATTCACTTTCAGTCCAGTTGTCTTTGAAATACTTAATACCTGCTTCTACTGCTTCCTGAATGTTTTGAGATATGGCATAGGCTTTTTTAATTGCGGCTGTTGCACCTTTAACTAAATCTTCAATACCCATCCCTTTTGTTGCTGTACCCCTTGTTGATTTTGGTGTAAGGAAATCAATTAATGAATTGGCTACCTTATCGGCTTTTGCATTAAATTCATCTATACGCTGTTGCTTTGTTTTTTCTTGGACTGTTCCTGTTTCAGATGCAGCTTCACTAACCACTGGTT
>DPKF01000176.1 GCA_003542655.1 Holosporales bacterium | reverse complement strand
GTGATATAACGTCCATTTAAGGATTGTACATATCTACCTAACGCTCTGAAATACGCTTCGCTCTTGACTTTGGTTGCGTCTCCAATTAATACGGTCTTACCACCGCCAAGGTTTAACCCTGCAGCTGCTGCTTTATAGGTCATCCCTCTAGCGAGTCTTAAGCAGTCCATGACTGCTGCGTCTTCTGATTCATAATTCCAGATTCTAGTGCCACCAAGGGCTGGCCCCAATGTGGTATTATGAATCACTGTAATACCCTTTAAGCCTGTAGTCCTATCATAGAAATAGACTACCTGTTCGTACTTGTGTTTTTCCATGTACTCGAATACTTTAAAATCACTCATGTAAAATTCTCCCTTCGAAATAAAAGCGTTTACATTGGTATTATAACATAGTTATATGGTTTTGATAACCACTATCTAATCAAGTGAAATTTTTTATATTTAAACGTAAAAAAGAGACCCCCTTAGGTCTCTAATTAATTATTTATATCCGAATTTACTTTCGGTCTATTAACAATGCTCAGAACATATGTGTTGTTTAGCCAGAAACAATGTTTAGTATAAACTGTGCTTCCAGTGTATTGATCTTGAATCGGTAATGGATATACATCTTTTTTATTGATACCATGAGGTCTCACGTGACAAACTTTATCGAATTTTGTCGACGGGAAATTAGTCTTGCGGTCACCATTTTTCTTGTAACCAGAAACTATATTACCACGCTTAACAACATCCACTGTTTTTTCCCAGACCTTTTTTACATTTGTTTCTATATGGGTAATCGGCATATTCCAGAAGATAACATCATCAAAATAAAACTCGCCATTCATTTCTCTAAAAACTATAAAAAGAAATTTTGTTGTTTCAAACATAAGGCGTATTGGCGATTCTTCCCAAGTTTCTTTAACCAACTCTTCATATTTAAAAGCAGGAAATGACATGCTTTCCTTAATCTTGTCATTGGAATTCACTCTTATGGTTTTAACTTTAATATTTGCTTTTTTAAACTCAGGTGTACTTGACAAGTTTCTTTTAATTCCAAGTATCTTATTTGTTATCAGCTCAAATTTATTTTTAGCTTTTGATTCTATGCCAAACAATCCTAGTAATTCACGCTCAGACATGCCAAAGTATGGTGACATTTTTTTCAAGATTGAATCTTCAATGGAGTCTTCAATTAAGTCAATATAATCAAATAAACTATCTTCCTTTTTTGTGTTTGAGGTGAGTTCTCTAACAATTTGGGTCATATAGGTGGTTTTTAGGCTAAAAGCTCTTTGTTTTGCCATTATAGGC
Source organism: Holosporales bacterium (assembly GCA_003542655.1). Lineage (GTDB taxonomy): Bacteria > Pseudomonadota > Alphaproteobacteria > Paracaedibacterales > UBA11393 > UBA11393. The sequence continues at coordinate 2,086 of DPKF01000176.1, read as the reverse complement.
GAAAATGGTTGTTGACGTAGCGTTTCACTATTTGCACCTTTTGTACATGCCCCTAAGTAATAGGTATCGCCTTCAGAAATCTCATGAGCTTTACCAGCTTTGATTTTATCAATTATCGTTTTCCAGTCATTCTTAATTATTCTGAGGTCATTTTCTGTAAATTGATGCAATATGGCATATTTTATGATGAAATTTTCTCTAGATATTTTTTCAATATATTCATAAAAAAGAATTAAGAGGGTTTGATTTTTAGTCCATAGGGAACTTTCTTCAAATGTCTTTTTATACTCTTCCATATAATTGATGATATTTAATACGAGTCTTTCTTTCGCAGAAAATGATTTGTCTTTATTCTGTTTAAAAGGAGTTACTTTTAATTCAATGTTTTCACTTCTAAAATCAGCTTCAGATTTGCTGTTTCTTTGATAATTAAACGCGCCTTCTTCTATTGCATAACCAAAAGAAGCTTTATTACTAAAGTCGTTTGTTGCGTAAATATCAACCATTTGCTTACCTACCAGAGATTTAACTTTTTCAACAATCTCTTCAATAGATAAATCTCTGTTTTTATCATCAAACATTTCTTTATTTGCCATAAAATTACCTCAAATATTCAGTGATTGATCTTGCTTTAAGTCTCAAAATTTGCTATATTGTATATATGAATTATAACATAGTTATAGTTTCTTCAAATCAAAAGGTGAAATTATGGAAAAAACTGTAGTAGAATTATTTGCAGGAGTTGGTGGATTTAGGGTTGGCTTAAATCAAGTTTCTTTGGATTCTGATGGAAAAGTGCATGAAAAAGACAATTTTAGATTTGTATGGGCTAACCAATGGGAGCCTGCAACAAAAACACAACACGCTTTTGATTGTTACGAGAAACGTTTTGGAAAATCTAGTTCACACGTAAATGAAGATATCACTAAAGTGGATAAGTCAACCATACCAGATCATACGCTATTGGTTGGGGGATTCCCATGTCAAGATTACTCAGTTGCTCGTTCATTATCAAAAGAAAAAGGGATTGAAGGCAAAAAAGGAGTCTTATGGTGGGAGATTTATAAGACTGTTGAAGCTAAAAACCCACCTTTTATTCTATTAGAAAATGTAGATAGACTATTAAAATCACCGTCAAAACAGCGTGGTAGAGATTTTGGAATTATGCTGCGAAGTCTTAACGACTTGGGATATGGTGTTGAATGGCGCGTAATTAATGCGGCTGAATATGGTTTTGCTCAAAGACGTAGACGTGTTTTCATTTATGCGTTTCATAAAACAACTGATTACTTTAATCAATATACTAAAAATGCAGATAATAGCATTTTGACATCCAGTGGTTTTTTTGCAAAAACACTACCTGTAGATAAAGTAATGAATATTGCAAAGAAGTCATTAGGCAAGAGTGAGTTTATTGATTTAGTTGCTATATCCGAAAAATTTGCTTTCGCATTTGAAAATTCCGGATATTGTATTAATCACGAGATAATCACAGGTAAGTTAAAACCAGTTTTTGAGAATCCTACACCTTTAAAAAAAATAGTACATGAAACCTCTGTGGATGAATCGTTATTTTTAACAAAGAGCCAACTTGAGAAGTTTCAATATCTCAGAGGTTCTAAGAAAATAGAAAGAATCAATAAAAACACTCTAATTAAATACTTCTATTCAGAAGGCTCAATGTCATTTCCGGACCCTCTAAATCTACCTGGAAGAACCATGTTGACCTCTGAAGGTTCAATTAACCGTAGCACTCATGTAATATATGATATAGTCACCGGACTTGAGCGATTATTATCGCCAATTGAAGCAGAGAGACTTAATGGTTTTCCTGATAATTGGACTAATACTGGTATGCCTTCAAGCCGTCGCTACTTCATGATGGGAAATGCTCTTGTTTGTGGCGTTGTTTCGCGCTTAGGATCTCATTTGGAACAAATAATTAATGCTGAAAAATGACAAAAGTTGGGATGATTTCCCAACTTTTTTTATTTGATTGCAAAGTTTTTTACTTCTTCAATGTGTTTTTGTTTTACTTCATCTGGCATATTTGATTTTTCGATCAGTTTTTCAAGATGATTTGCAA
>DPKF01000143.1 GCA_003542655.1 Holosporales bacterium | reverse complement strand
GACATTTGTTTTTCAAGTGACCTTAATTGTGCCGAAGGTGTCATCATGCCTAATCCACTACTTGTAAATCTAAGAGATTCTGAGCCGATATACCTTTGCGCTTTTACCGCTTCGACTTCCATTTCTTTAGCGGCGGCAATTCTTTTTGCCTCACTAGCCGCCATAATTAGCTGAATATTTCTTTCGTAAGAGCCATTCAGCAAATCAATAGAACCCTTTTCAATACCATATTTACTAACAAGAACATCTTGTATTGCTATAATATTTTTCTTCTCTTGTTCTGTTAAAGATGTTTTTTTTGATAATAATTTGTATTGTTCGCCTAAATCAAACACCGCTTTTGCTTCTGTTTGAGCGGTATTTGCTAAATCTATTGCACCTTGCCTTGCGGCGGCCTGAGATTCTTGATACTGAGAATAAGCCATGAATCCAATACCAAGTGCGGCGGTCAACAATCCTAAAGCACCAGTCACACCCAATGTTGCAAGCCTTAATTTACCTAACTCAATTACCGTTCCTGCTATTGCCTCTCTTTTAAAGAAAATCATAGCACCTGCGGCAACCAATAAAACATTACCAAGATTATCTAAAATGTCTATAACATTTGTTAATGTGCTGATTAAGCCCTTTATTCCTTCTGCTTCTACCGTTTTAGAAACAAACTCAACCCATGTGTTCGTTAACTTTTCAGTTCTGCCCTCCCATGAGTCGAGATAAATTGCTACCTCATCTGCGGCTGAACCAGTTGCGTCAACTTGGTCGGTTAACATTTTGTTATATAAATCCCAATTAGACATAAGTGCGATAAATTGGTTAGAACGATATTTTCCCGCAATACCCTCTACTAATGTAGATTGTTGTACTGAAGATAAATCACCCCACTTTGTTGCCAATTCATCTAATACCATCATTGGGTCACGGAGTTCTAAAACACCGTCACGATATTCTTTTGTTGAAACACCAACAGAGTCGAGTGCCTTTGCCGCTTTAGACAGGCTTTCTTCGTCTATAAAGTCGCCAGTTTCTTCATCAACAACCCTTTTTATTTGTTATGTTTCGCAAAAACACAACATTTATTAACCTATTTTTTCTAATTCATACTTTATTATATTTTCATAAGAACCATTATTTATGTTGGTGTATGGTATTCTTAATAATTTAATATTATTTTTTAAACAATATTCATTCTTGATTCTATCTAATCTTTGCTGTTTTATTAGTCCTTCATATCCATTCCAAGCAGGTTTAAAGTGAGTTTGTCCATCCACTTCTATTAATATAAAGTCATTTTTCTTATAAACAATAAAATCAAATCTTAAAACATTAATGTTTTTACAATCTTCAAAGTTATGTTCTTTTTCATATTCAATACCAATTTCTTTTAATTTTTCTTCAACTTTAAAGGCATACTTGGATTGTTTTTTAGAACATAAATCACACCTGTCGTTATTGTTTGTTACAAAACTTTTCCATGTGCTTTTGTAAACATTTCCGCAGGAACATCTAAATTTTAACTTTGTATTAGCATTTACAAATGTATTACTAATAACAACACAGTTTAAATTATTATTAGTAATATACTTATTTATATTTTGTATTGAATAAGGATTATTTTTGCTAACTATACCAAAATCATTATTATGTTTTAAATTATTAAAAGACAATAAGCCAATATACCCTTCTTTGTTTGAACACAATAAGGGTTCAAAACAGTTTTTATACTCATCAAACATCGGAGTATAATTTTTATCTTTAAATTGTCTTTTTACATAGTTAATATCATTTCTTGATAGTTCGACTCTTAATTCTAAAGAGCATTTATTACACCTTATCTTACCTCTATCTATAAATTTTGTTAAAGAACAAGTAAAACTTTCTCCGCACCTGCACTTAAAAATAAGTGGTACTTTGTTGTTTTCGTATGTGTTAGACAAAATTTCCAATTCTATATTATTTATTTTAATATAATTTTTTATATTATTTATAGAATATGGATTTGATTTGTGTGCAATATATGGTTTTCGACCACTTATTATATTGGATAGTGTGGTATGGTAAAAATAACCCTCAGCGTCTTTTATTACAATATGTTTTGTTACACTTATAAAATCTTCTGAAATCATTTCATATCCAAGACTTCCTAATATGTTTTTGACTTCTTCTTTACTATATTTTTTACTCATTTTTTCTCCATAGGTTAATAAATCTCACACTTTCATATGAGAGTAGACTATTTTTTCACCTTCAGCTTTACCTGTTAAGGGCAGACCTTTTCCATTTAAGGGATTTTCACCCACTCCATTTGCGATTGAGCCGTACTCCTGTAGTCGTTTTTCACGACGCTTATAAGCGGATAGTCGTTGAAGTTTCCCCATATCCTAAAACTTAGGGGCTTACCTGCATGAACACCCATTGTTACTGCACTTAGGCTTTTGACCATATGCAATCCTTATGTTTTTTCTGCTTTCGCACCGTCATATATTCTTTTCAGATATATTGTGGTATAAGGCTTTAGGGATTACCTGCAATTAAATCTGTACTACTATGCACATTTCTGTACATACGGGCTATGTTGTTAACCCTTGACTTGTTGAATATTCATCAGAATACCCTTTAATGCTCTACCTGCAATATTACCACCCTGTCGTGTTACTGCTACCAT
>DPKF01000161.1 GCA_003542655.1 Holosporales bacterium | reverse complement strand
CCGTAATTCCCTGTATTAAAATGTTCCTTGATTAATTCCCATTGTTCTTCACTTATATCGCTTGGATATCCCATCTCTTGTCCCTTTTTCTGAGCACTCTACTCGATTTTATCCACTCTGTGAAGACACGTTCTAAGAGATAATATTATAGCTTATCCATACCATTCGGTCCCTTTTGAAACTTCAACCTCTTTTTTCTTTTAATTATTAGTCACAATACTTTATCGAAAAACCTTTGTTGTTTACAAAACAATTCATAAGTTCGCGGCCGCGAACTTATGAAAGTGCTCTGATAACGTCAAGCAGTTTTTCTTTTAAAATCTTTTTTTGCTCAGCATTTAAAACATTCATTGCCTTCTTTTGAATTTTGTATTGTCCTTCAGACAATGTAACTCTTAGAATTGAGACAGACTTCATGGATCCTTCGCGAACAGGACAATTATTGATTTTTAAAAACGACTTCATTTGATCAACAGATGCCAGGCTCAATAACCTCCTAAATACATCGCGAGATTTAATTTGATTAGAGAGTATATAATCTTTAATTTCTTGAGGTAGCGCATTAAGCTTCATAACTTCAGAAACCATAGATTTAGAAACTGATACTTTTTCTGCTATTTCCTGCTGATTAACGCAAAGCCCCGAAGATAAAAAAGCCTGATATGCTTCGGCAACTTCAATAGGATGTAGGTCAGATCTATGCAAGTTTTCAATTAATGCTACTTCATTCGCTTTAGTTGCGTCTTGTAAAAATATACAGGGAACCTTATTAAAGCCGAGTAAACTTGCAGCTCTTAACCGCCTCTCACCACATACTACCTCATACTTACCCTCTTGAGTCGAACTTTTAATAATAGTTAACGGCTGTCGAATACCATGATCCTTGATTGTTTCCGCTAGCGCAGCAATCTCATCTTGATTAAATATTTTACGAGCCTGATTTTTATATGGTATTAATTGATCAATTTTAATTTGATACAAATCTCCAACCCCTCCGTCTAACCAAATACTAGCACGAACAGAAGATATTTCTGCCGGAGCGGCCATCGCCACAAGAGCGTCTGTCGGCTTTTTATAGCGAATTTTAAGTTTGCTATTTTTTACCATATTAATCTTTCCTTTTATTTGTCCGACTGACAAGATTGTTCAAGAATATAATGTAATAAATCAACGATATCTTCAAATGCAATAGAGTTATTTTTTGCAAAGAATGATAGCGGCAACCCCGTCTTCGCAGATGTATTTATATCTTCTGATTTTCGCACAGCAAAATCAGGTTTCATATACTGCCCATAATATTCTCTAAGGATCGTCATTGCTTCCGCTGAAGAGGAGGTTCTATCCTCATACTTGTTTGGAACAATACTTAAAATAGGTCGTTGAATTTGCATAGATCCACAAAAACGATCCAGATCTTCAAACAAAATTTTAAGTCCGTTTAAGCTATATGGCTGTGTTTCACAAACAATATTAAGTCGGGAAGAAAATGTAATCAAATTACGATTTAGTTGACTAATAGTTGGGTTGCTATCAAATAACACAAAATCATACTGTTCTAGAAATGGTTCAATTGCTATCCGAACACGCTCTTCTCGTTTTGGCATCTGATTTAATGCCACCTCTAGCCGGGTTAACGATAAGTTGGCAGGAATACAATCTAACCCCTTAAAAACAGGAAGCACTGTTTCAGAAAGCGTTGCGTGTCCACTAATAAGATCAAATAATGTTAAATGATTATCATCATTTCGAATCCCAAGAGATGTAGACAAGTGCCCCTGAGGATCTGCATCAATTACTAACACTCTAAAGCCCAACAGAGCTAAATGTGTTGAGATCTGAAAACACAAGCTTGTTTTGCCTGTTCCGCCTTTAAAATTATAAAAAGATTGGACTTTGTAAACAGGCTTGAATCTTTTTGTAAAAATATTATAAATGATTTGTTCGCTATCTTCTATACTATATCGCAATTTACGACTAGATGATTGGGGGAGAGAAGTAATGCCATTGTTTTTAATATAACGACTGACTGTTGACGAAGACATTCCTCCCGCCAAAATTCCTATAGCCGTCTGTGTAAGCCCATTGTTTAAGTAATCCGTCATAACTCTCCCTATGTCAAAAAGTTCGCGGCCGCGAACAGCACGTAAATACTTTTGCATTCACACTTTTAGTATACGCAAAATATTTATACCGCGCAACATATTTATGCGGTGCTTTGCTTTTACAGTGCATCAAGGTTTTAGCCATATATTCATTTATCCATCTTCTTTTGCCGTAACACTCCACACTTAATGTTTAATCTATAATCCACGCTTTAAAAAAAAGCGCGATTTATAGAATTGAAAGTTCCAAGGTTTAATATTAACAAGATACGTTATTTATGTTATAAGATCCTTTCAAAAGAGTAATGTTTATGGCTTCTTTAAAGTACACACACGAGATTACAACCTTTCAGTTAAAAGCAGCTCGCTATGCTTTGGGATTTAAACTACAAGACATTTCAAGGCTTACCGGGATAGCTGAGTCCACAGTTTTACGTCTAGAAGCTAAAGACTTATATTCTTATCCAACACCTACAAAGCTTTCTACCGTATCAAAGTTAAAAAAACTCTATGAGTTTTATGGTATAGTGTTTTTACCGGCTTGTGGATTAAGATTACAACCTATATCCAATGTGCTTCATGGTGAGATTCCTGATATCATTGACTTTCAAGAAGACACTCAGTCCTCATAAGTTAAGTATTTATATATTTACTTATATTAAGTATTTATATATTAAGTATTTAGAGATCTTTAAAACTCCTTGAAAATACTACGTTATTTAGTAGAATATCTATAAAAATGGTAGCCTAATTCTATAAGTACAGTAGTCGAACCCTATAAAAGTAGTAGGGGTAGGATATATATTTTGTAGTCGAACCCTATAAAGAATGTAGCTGAACTCTATAAAAATGGTAGCTTATCTCAATACATTTGGTAGCTGTCTGTAAAAAGGGTAGGTGAAGTCTATAAAGATGGTAGGGAAAGAGTAGTTATAATTTTTTACTTGCTTCTGCAATGGATTTTATTTAAATCTATAAATCATGAAAGTATAAAGAGCGTGAATTATAGATGAATACCAGATCTTTAGAGATAACTAAGCGGTTGTTGTTAAAACATACGGCAACGGTTCATTCAAGTTCGCGGCTTACTATGATTCAAAAAAAAATTTTCAACCTGTTTATCTATAAAGCGTTTCCAACAATCAAAGACGACAAATACCACACCTATACCGTAACAGATCTATTGCGAAGCCTCAATTGGTCAGAGGATAGCCATATTAATGATCGACTGAAAGAATCTTTAGCCGGGTTAACACGTGAAAACGTAAAATGGAACGTTCTTGAAAAAGATCGAAAAAATAAGTGGGTATCATCAGCATGTTTAGCAGATGTTTCAATTAAAAATGGTATTATCGAATATTCTTTTGGGAAGTTTTTACGTGAAGTTCTACATAATCCCAATATTTATGCCAAGATAGATCTAGATGTTCAAGGTAGTCTAGAAAGCAGAGACTCTCTTATTATTTGGGAGATTGCAATGGAAGAATTAAGCTCGAAAAAATGTAATGAGGTGGTTACTTCTTGGATTGAGTGGGAGAAAATGTGTTCAATTACTTCAGGAGAGAGCAGTTCTTATTCAAAAACATACTCGTTGTATAAGTCAAAAGTGCTTAAAAAAGCGATTGAAGAAATTAATGCTAAAACTGATCTGTCTATTCATATGCTCGAACAAAAAGAAAGTAGAAAAATAAAACGAATAGCATTCAAAGTGCAACGTCAACTACCACTTGGTGGTCTTTTTGAGCCAGAACAAAAAGAGATATTTAGCCGTGATTTAAAATTAAAACAAAACATTTTACAAATTATGGGAAATTCAGAAAAAATTGAACAATTGTGGGCGCAACATACGGATGAAAGATTGAGAAGCTCACTCAGATTTTATCGTGAAGTACTCTCATCTTCCGATCATCAAGTAAAAAATCCGGTTGCTTTTTTAAAAAAAGCTATTGAGGAGGGGTGGTGCTCTGCGGAAGATGCCGCAACGCTAGTTAAAACGATGTCTTTTGAGAATAATCTAGACAAGCCAGAAATGTCCAAACTTATTTTTACTAAGCCAGGAGAGATAGATAAGGTTAGAATAATTCGACAGCACCTATGTGAAGAGTTCGGTTTAGGTGTATATCACGCGTGGTTTAATGACGCAATATTCCAGCTTGTTGAAGATAAATGTATCATATTTCATCCAAACTTATATGCTCCAACGTATATTATGCAGAAACTGTATCATCCTCTATTGAAATGGATAAAAAACGTCGACCCAAATATAGGGTTAGTTGAGGTTCAGAACAAGCAATACGAATTATGAACTACTCGACCGCAAGCGACCGAGTTTGAGAAAAGGTTGATTTGTTTAGAAACACTTTCTAACTGATCCATCACCTTAAGCTGATTCTGAACATAGGCTCTTATCGTCTCTTCGTTTGCATTTCCAATCGTTTCTACAAAGTAACTTTGTGTCCACAGTTTTCCACCCCAAAAATAGTGCTTCTTTATGTCAGGATAGTATTTAAAAAATTCACATGCCGCTAGACTCTTTAAGATTTGCATAATATCTGAAGGTGATACCTTGTGTTCTGATCGAACGACCATATGTATATGGTCTTCGGGTATTGACCTAGCCCCTGAAAACTAATC
>DPKF01000085.1 GCA_003542655.1 Holosporales bacterium | reverse complement strand
AAAAATATTGTTGGCAATCATACGCATATTCGTATTCAAAGTATCGTACCTTTATATACCGATCCGCATACGTATCAACCAAAACCTCAAGATGCAAAACTTATTAATAAAGCTGATATCGTCATTGTAAACGGTTGGGGTTTTGAAGGGTGGCTAGATAAATTTATTATAGCTAGTGATTTTAAAGGAACTTTAATCACAGCAACAGACAACTTAATAAGAAGACAGCAACAAATACAAGAAAATAATCATACAATTGACCCGCACGCATGGCAGAGCATTCCTCATGTTATTGGTTATGTCACCAACATCGCAAAAGCATTAAGTGCACATTACCCAAATTCTGCTGCAGTATTTCAAAAAAATGCAAAAGACTACATAGAAAGGCTTCAGCAATTAGACGAAGAACTGACGCGTCTTTTTAACTCTATTTCAAAAGAAAAGAGATATGTCGTGACGACCCATGATGCTTTTTGGTATTTTGGAGAACATTATAATATAAAATTTTTATCACCAATTGGCACAGATACAGACCAAGAACCCTCTGCCCAAGATATTAAAACACTCATTAATTTTATTAAACAGCATAACGTACGGGGGATCTTCATCGAAAATTTATCGAACGCAAAACAGATTCAAAAAATTTCGCAAGAAACAGGTGTTGAAATTTCTGGAACACTTTATGCTGATGGGCTATCGGATGAAAAACATAATGCTGCAACATATATTGATATGATGCGCTATAATGCACACCTTATTTACAATAAACTGACAAACGGCAATGTTTAATTGATAATTCCAATGCGGGATTAACGATTTATAAAGAAATGGGTGTTAGAACATCGTCAAATTAATTTTATAGCGCGTGCTTATGCTGGCTCTTTCTGTTGCTAGACAGAAAGAAGCCGTGATGACTGCATCAAACCATTTTTTTTGCGCTTCTATAAATGCTTTACGTCTCTCCTGTGCACGCTGCGTAATGCACCTCGAAATTTCCACCAGTCATTAAGAAAGTATTTCGTGTAATATGTTTTTCCCCTATGAAAACAATACTTTAGGTTTTACTCCTGTATCCAATATACTTAAAAATTGCTATTCTGCTCTAAGTTTAGTAGTCTCTATTTATCATGTTTTTTGTACACCATAATTTACAATGAGATTACTTTTCATTTTTTTGCTAACACACAATGTTTTTGGCGGGTTTTATTGTCTAAAGCCAGAAGCCTTAGGTGATGCAGAACAGCAAGCCGGTATCATATGGTTTTTACAGCAAAAACCGGAGATTATAGAAGAAGCAAAGGCTGCGGAATTATTAGCCAAAATTAAAGAAGATACAGAAACAGTTGTCTTATTAACGACGGGCAGTAGTGGGGTTAGTTTTATCACAGAGAATATGGATTTTTTAAAAAATGTAAAAACTATTCACACATCTCACATATTAGATGATAAATGCAAAAGTTTACTTGGTGTTGTGGATGTATTAGCTGTTCCTTCCTATACAGTTGGATGTCAAGAAAATAAAGGAAAAACACAAATTCTTAAAACAACTGGCGTTTCTCATCTAACAATTCTTGAACAAGACTTGGAAGCTTTAAAGAAAAAATTGGACATCACAGGCAGTAAGTTTTCGCTTAAGATTATGGGTGGTGATGCACCTGATGAAAAAGGCGTAATACAATTTTATTCAACCGCTGGAGTGTTTAGTGCAGACTCAGAAGCTTTAAGCGATGTAATGACGATATCAGAAGGAACAACCTTGCTAATTAGCAATGGACCAAGAACAGGTCTTTATGGCATTGATCAGAAGAAAAATAATTCCGCCCATCAAGATGGTAAAGTTGATTACGTGACAAAATCCTATGTAGCTTCATTAAAAAATTATTTAGCAAAGAACAGAAGTAAAAAACCTAAAAATATAACGCTTAAAGTTATAGACTTTCAATTTGGGAAAAAGGGTCCATCCATTTCAGACTTATTCAGTCTTGTAAAACTTACAGGCGGAAAAGTGATTGTGGCAGCAGATTCAACCACAACCTTAAGCAAGGCATTTGATATTTTTCCAGGTGAAGTAATTGTTGAGGTCAATACAGCAACAAATAAGACACATTTGAAACACATAAAAGCCGAACATAATCGTTATGCTTTAGTACTAGGACGCATGCTTCGATTTTGCGAAATCGATCTTGGTGAGAGCTTACCTAAAACCCCAGTAAAAGAGATACTTAATGGGAATACATCGGTTGCAGCGCGCGAAATAGCAAAGACTTTAAAAGAAGTCGGTTCTATCGAATTACTAGCCGATCGTTAGGAAAAAATAGCTTCTATGAGCCTTTTTTGATCGAATCCGTTGAAAAATAACCCTTTAAGATTCAGCCCATTCAAGTAGATGATGGTTTTTTGTGATGTTCCGACCACATCAAAACACAGAACCAACAATAAAATTTTTAATCCAGAATTGGGGGTTTGTAAACCGCATTTAAAAATAACGTTTTTTTATTTATATGAACACTT
>DPKF01000160.1 GCA_003542655.1 Holosporales bacterium | reverse complement strand
GTTATACCGTGCGTAAAAAAATCTTTTTGCGCCTCAATAATTGTTTCTGCTATCTTAAGCGTATTGACACACCTTTGCATTAAAGCACCTTTAAGCCAATTAGCATGATTATATTGCGCCTTAATATAATTTAGCTCTTCTTTTTTACGGCATCTTGTTTTCAATTCTTGGTAAGCATCCGAATTAACAATTAATTGCGGTATAGCTGCATCATTTAATTCCACACACAACTGATCATCATCCACAAAGACAAATACATCTGGTAAAATTGCATTTATAGGTTCAAAACCATAAGCAAGACCAGGTTTAGGATTTAAACCCTTAATAATTTGTAGAATGTCTTGGCCTTCTTGAAGAGATATACCTATTTTTTTACAAAATTTTTGCATTCCCAAAGAAGGAAGAGCCTCTAAATTGTTTAAAAATAACACAACGTTCTTATTTAATTTATCCATACTTTTTAACTGCATTTTAAAACACTCACCCGGTGAACGTGCAAAAATGCCAATTGGATCACAAGATTGTAGTTTTTCTAAAACGCCCTCAAACAGCTCAACATCTATCTTCAAAGCCTTAGCAGATGCCTCTATATTCAAATCTAAATAACCTGATGGTTGTAAAGAATCCAGCAAAATTTCAGCAATTTTATGTTCTACCTTATTCAAATGCATATGTATAATTTGATCTAGCACATGCGTCTTTAACGTCACTGTTTCTGTCATATGTGCCGTTTTATCAAAACCTTCATGTATAGCACCAGATTGAAAAGTTTCCTTAAGAATATGATCGTCTTCACGTTCCTGTTCTTTAGGAAGACACGCGCTATCATGCAGTTCTAGTAATGGGTTTTCCATAACTTGCTCTTGCAAATAGGCATTTAACTCTATAAATGACAATTGTAATAATTTAATGGACTGTTGTAATCGTGGTGTCATCATAAGCTGCTGAGTACCACGAATATCCATTGTTTGTTTCATACTCATGTATATAGTTTAATTTGAATTAAATTAAAATTTTATTAAGAAGTTCCAGACTAAACTATAAAAGTAAGCTACTCATTTAAACGATGCATGAAAAAATATTATCAAATCATATTTTTTATAAATATTTTTTGCAACCTGCTTTTTAGTCACACTATTAATGAACAACAATGGTGCCAAACCTATTTTGATAAAACAGAAAAGAAATTCAATATTCCCAAAAATACATTACAAGCGATTGCTTTTACAGAATCGGGACAATATTTCAAAGGAAAAGGGATTATTGCATGGCCGTGGAGCATTAATGTGCAAGGCAAGGGGTATATATTCCCCACAAAAGAAAAAGCCGTACAAGCTGCAGAATTCTTAGTAAGATCAGGACACACAAATTTTGACATGGGATGTATGCAAATTAATTATCGGCATCATGGTTCTGCCTTTAAAACACTTCATGATGCTTTTTCACCACAACAAAATGTTGACTATGCCGGCCAATTTTTAAAATCATTATTTGATAAAAATAAGTCTTGGAAAGTAGCACAAGCACACTACCATAGCGGCAATCCTGAATTTTATGTGCCATACTTAAAACTTGTTGAAAAGCATTTTAAAAAGTTAACTGATACAAATACTTATACAATGCCGCTTAATATAGAAAATCTTATACATGCACAAAAAGAACTAAAAACACGGTTTCGGCAATCTGAAAACATACGGCAGCTTTCGCTAGAAAGAACGGTAAAATCTATTTTAGGTGCCGATGCCCCCTATCAACCAACACCACAAAATGAACCAAAAATAATAACAAAAAAATTTTCCAAACTGAACCAATTGAAAACGATATATGGTGGTCAAATTGTCAGTCAAACACCACAGACACGGCCAATAAACACAAAAGGCTTTCAGCGTCTGAATACGTTAACAATTACATCTAAACGTTATACACCGGAAGGGACGCAATATTTTGATAAAAACAACCCAAACACTGCCAAAACTGTTAACATGCAAACCGGTGTTGTAAAAATTATGCGCTATAAATAAACACTCTCCCGCCTAAAATTAACCTTTTTTTATTATTTTTATGTCTATCATTAAGAGGAGGGCGTTTAAGTAAAGCCGTAGTTTGTTAAAAAAAATAAGAGCCATTCAAAAAGATCACCATCTTGGTCACAGAGAAAGACTGCGTGCACGGTTTGAAAAAGTCGGCTATCTAGGTCTTCATGATTATGAAATTTTAGAACTGGTTTTATTCTTATCGATACCACGCGGAGATGTAAAAGCTATTGCAAAAGATTTACTACATAAATTTAAATCCCTATCAGGGGTTCTGCATGCAGAAAAAACCCTCTTGAATGAAATTCATGGTATAGGGCAAAACACCATACATACCCTAAAAGTAATCCTCGCTTTACAGCAAAGAACAATGCAAGAAAATATAAAAAAACGCGATATTTTAAATGATTTCGACGATATTATAAAATATTGTCGTGCTCATTTATGCCTTTTAACAGTAGAAGAAGTGCGCATTTTATTTTTAGACCATAAAATGGGTATAATTCGAGATGAAATCCATCAACGTGGCAGCGTTAATGAAAGCGCATTATATGTTAGAGAATTATTAAAACGCACCTTAGAGCTTGGCAGTTCTGCTGTTATTTTAATCCATAATCACCCATCTGGAAACCCTGATCCATCTTTAGATGATATTCAAATAACGTACACTTTAATAAAAGCGGCAAAGCCATTAAAGATAGAAATATATGATCACATTATTACAGGACATGATACCTTCTTTTCGTTCAGGCAAACAGGCTTATTAAAGGGAATATAAATCTCATTTCAAAAAAACTAGTTGAGTTTTCAGAGACCGAATAATTCTTCAAACCCTAATTTGGGATTAAAAAGTTTATTGATGGATAAAGCTGATTTGTCAGGAATACTGTTTTGAGATGCTATTTTT
>DPKF01000025.1 GCA_003542655.1 Holosporales bacterium | reverse complement strand
ATTAGCCGTTAAGTATTATTATATTTTAAAGGTCTACCGCCCTTAAGCGGTTTTTTTTTTGAGTTAAGATAAGGTTATATAGAAATGCCACGTCCAGCCATTGCTTATTTATCGGGTCAAAATTTACGTCATAATATGCGCGTTATTCAAAAGAAAGCACCGCATTCGAAAATTATCCCTATGATTAAAGCCAATGCTTATGGACATGGCATGATCGAAACGGCAAGGCATATTGAAGATATGGTATCCCATATGGGCGTTGCCTCCATTGATGACGGTATTATGCTGCGTAATGCAGGCATCAAATCAGGTATTTTGTTAGCGCAAGGCCCCTTTGAAGCAGAGGATATGTCTTTAGCAATTCAATATAACTGTGACATGATCGTGCATCAACAAGAAAATCTTGATTGGCTTGATACAATTCAAACACCTGGTAAACTTAAAGTATGGATCAAAGTTAACACAGGTATGAATCGTTTAGGTTTTCCGGTTGACGATGTTGAATCTATTTATAAAAAATTAAAAGCACACCCAAACGTGCACGATACGATCCCTATTATTAGTCATTTTTCATGCTCAAGCACACCTGAAGGCAGAATGAACAGGCACCAATTAGACAGTCTTCAAAAATTAAAGGCTAAAATTGATACAGAATTTAGTTTGTGTAATACGGGGGGTATATTTCATTTTCCCGAAGCACATTATGATTATGTGCGCCCCGGCATATCTGCTTACGGCGTATCGTCTCTACCAGGAATCATGGCAGATGATATTGATCTAAAACCTGTGATGACCGTAAAAACCATTGTGAATGCCGTACGTCATATTAAAAAAGGTGAATACATAGGCTATTCTGCGCAATATCAAGCCAAAGAAGATATGGTCATGGCAGTGATTGCTTTTGGTCATGCTGATGGCTATCCTGTAACAGCACCACCGGGCACGCCAATACTTGTAAAGGGGGTGCGCTGCCCGATTATTAGTCCTGTTGCTATGGATATGATCACTTTAGATGTATCAAAAGTTCAAGATGTAAAAATTGGCGATGAAGTTGTTGTTTGGGGTGAAGGTTTGCCTTTAGATGAAATTATTTTGCATACAAAAGTATCACCGGGCAGTATGCTTGCACTCATCAGATCACGTGTTAAGTATATTTGGGTCGATTAACAATCGATCTTCATACGTTTTTCTACGTATGTTGCGAAATTTGATAAAATTAAGATAATAACATAATAACAAACAGCAACCATTAAATAAGGCTCTACCACTAAAAAGTTTTGACTGGCAATAACTTGTCCGCGTCTAAACAACTCTAATTCACCAATCACAGAAATAACTGCTGTTTCTTTTAAAAGGTTTATCATTTCGTTTATAAGGGCTGGAAAAATATTACGTATCGCTTGCGGTAATATAATATATTGCATTGTTTGCGCGTAAGATAATCCTAACACCTTTGCTGCATCATATTGCCCTTGATCAACGCTTTGTATACCCGCACGTATAGACTGTGATGTGTAAGCAGCAGAATTTAAAGCCAGTGCTAATACCCCAGATTCGAACGCTGAAAGTGTTATACCCCAAAAAGGGAGGGCATTAAAAATAATCATTAATTGCACAAGTAAGGGGGTTCCACGAAAAACGGAAACATAAACTGTTGCAACGCCTTTAAGTATTTTACTGCTAGATGATTGCATCAAACCAAAGGTTATGCCAAGTGGCAATCCACAAATTAAGGCAAAGACAGTTAATCGAATTGTCACAAGCGCACCCTCCATTAAAAAGGGAAAGTTGTTTGCGATGACATCTAGTTGTAGCATATATACTCTATTTTTTATTTTTGTCAGTTACACTATTATTTTGCCATTTTTAAAGTTATCGGCATAACTTTTAGGCGAAGGAACTTCTTTTAAAGGGCTGTGGCGAACTTCTACAACTTCATGGCCACTTCTTTCGGCAAAAGATAAGGCCTTTTCTAAATTTTCAAAAGTAATATCAACCTGAGCGTCTGTATTGTTGCCAGCTATCCATCCCAAGTCACCAATAATGTTACCATCATTATTTGTTAGAAATTCTAATTTCCATAATGTTTTAAGTGGAGAGGCGGATTGATTCACTGCAGTCTCATGCTCAAAAATAATAACTGAAGCCATAAGAAAAATCCTGGTATATGGTCGGGACGAGAGGATTCGAACCTCCGACATCTTGCTCCCAAAGCAAGCGCGCTACCAGGCTGCGCCACGTCCCGTTCTTGGTTAAGTGTACATTGTTTCAATACACAAGTCTACTAGGTTTTTCGGTGAAATAAACTTAATTTAACTGAATCTCAAAAAAAACACTATGGAGGCCGGTACCGGAATCGAACCGATATCAAAGGATTTGCAATCCTCTGCATAACCATTCTGCCAACCGGCCACCTGATGATCAGATTAAATAATTTAGGCATTGCCGTCAAGCATTATTGTGTATAAATACCGCCGAATATACTAATTTGCTTTTACGGTTTGGCAAGATTTGTTATATATAGAAACAGTCATATTAAAATATAATCTCAACATGATTCAGTTAAAGAAATATACGTTTCTTACCCTATCTATACTATTTAGTTTTTTATTTCTAACGTCATGTGCGGAAAAGAAAAAAGACACTTCTGTTTTAAAAGTTGGCGTATGTGCTGATTATAAACCTTTTGAATATTTTGAAGGTGGAAAAATTGTTGGGTTTGACATTGACTTATTCAATGATGTTGCTAAGCGTTTAGGAAAAACAGCTGTTTATGAAGACATGTCTTTTGATGCCATTTTGGGTTCTTTATCTGCAAAACGTATTGATCTTTCTATTTCAAGCATTTCCATCACAAAAGACCGTCAAAAAAACTATGACTTCACCGTCCCCTACCTAAAAGGTCAGTATGCTTTGATCATTAAAAAGGATGCGGCAATTAAAGGGCTTGAAGACATGGCAAATGGCACCTTAGGGTTTCAAGCAGGTACAACTTATGAATCCCGTTTTAATAAAGAACTAAAAATACAATTTCCAGAATTAAAATCGCAAGTGATGAATAAGGTGCCTGATTTGCTGCAATCTTTACGTGCTGATCGTATTTCTGCCATTTTATTAGGACGTTCAGAAGCATCTTGCATCATAAAGGGAGCAGATGATATGGCGAAGGTTGATATTAACTTTGATACACCAGGCGAAGAAGATCCAGGCATTGCCCTGCCAAAAGAATCTGTATTACGCGCAGACATAGATAAGATTTTATTAGAAATGGAACAAGATGGTACAATTGAAACCCTTAAAACAAAATGGAAAATTGAAGCATAAATGACTGTAAATACAAAATTTCACAGAACCTGTCTTGGCGAAATACAAGCAATACCCCCAGTATGGATGATGCGTCAAGCAGGCCGCTATTTGCAAGAATACCTAGAAATTCGTAAAAATTTTCCTGATTTTATGGAATTTTGTTTCACACCCGATCGTGTCACAGAAGTAACGCTACAGCCAATAAATCGTTTCAATTTTGACGCTGCCATTATTTTTTCAGATATTCTTGTTATCCCGCACGCCATTGGCCAAGATGTCTGGTTTGAAAAGGGTTATGGACCAAAGTTAAAACCACTTCCTGCCTTTGAATTGTGGAATAAAAATTGGGTCAAAACATTAACACCAGTCTATAATGCCATAAAAACAACACGGTCAAAACTTTCAAAAGACAAATCCCTTATTGGCTTTGCAGCAACGCCGTGGACACTGGGCGCTTATATGCTGTGTCAAAATAAAATAGGTACAGAGCAGAATTTATATACAGCTATCAACAAGCACACAGGCCTGCTTAACCCATTATTAGATAAATTGGTACCGATTGTAGCGCAGCATCTTATTAATCAGGTGGATGCTGGCTGTGATGTTGTGCAATTGTTTGATTCTTGGGCTGCTTTTTGCAAAACAGATGAACAGGAAAACAATTTAATAACCCCGCTTATAAAAATTTTAAAGCTGTTTTGGAATGTGCATCCCCGTACGCCTGTGATTTATTACGGCAAGGAAGTAAGCCATTTATACAATAATATTTCAGAACGCGTAAATGGGCCACTTGTTCTGGGTTATGATCAATACGCCAACATAAGTGTGGCAAATAACCTTCATAGACCTTCGCAAGGGAATTTAGACCCGGACATATTAATAGAAGGGGGAGATGCGTTAGATACTGCTGTAACTACTATTTTATCTTCCACAAAAAAACACCCCCATATTTTTAATTTGGGTCACGGTATTAAACCTGAAACCCCCATCAAACATGTGGAAAGAATGCTGCAGTTAGTGCGGGGCTAACTGCTTTTGCGCCTTCTTTCTTAACACTGTTTAATTTACAATCCTTTTTCTGCCATAAGGGTGATCATATTTTTCACGCCATATAGCGCAATGAAAGACCCCATACGTGGGCCTTCAGTTTGCCCTAACAATACTTCATACAAGCTTTTAAACCAATCGCGCAAACTGTCATAAGGATATTGCTTACCAACTTCAAAAACGAGGAATTGTATCGCGTCACTATCAGCATTTTCTGGTAGCGCAACTAATCCATCTTTCAATTGCTTCATCGCCTTTATATCAATTTCAGTTGGTGCTTTAAATTGTTTTTTTGGTTTAATAAAGTCTTGATAATAGGCGATCGCATGAATAATAAGCTTATCTAAAAATGGCATCGCTTCAGGTGTTGCACCTTTGATATATCTTTCAACAAAACTCCATAAAACAGATTTATCTTCTGTATTACAGACGGAGGCAAGATTTAACAAAATGCCAAAACTTAGTCCACTTTCCGGTGATGATGGTTTGCCATTATGAATATGCCAAACAGGATTTTCAAGTTGTTCTGCTTCCCCTTGTTCTGCGTACTTTGAAAGCTGCGCTAAATATTCATCAACGTTTTTAGGGATGACATCAAAAAACAAGCGTTTTGCACGCTTTGGCGTTTGATACATGTAATAACTTAAGCTTTCTGTTGGTGCATATTTTAACCATTCGTCAATCGTTAATCCATTCCCTTTTGATTTAGAAATTTTTTGCCCTTCTTCGTCTAGGAAGTGTTCATAGCTTAAATTAAGTGGTGGATTTTTCCCCAAAATTTTACAAACTTGGCTTGATAATTTAACGGAATCAATCAAATCTTTTCCAGACATTTCATAGTCAACATTAAAGGCTGCCCAGCGCATACCCCAATCGACCTTCCATTGCAACTTTACGTTGCCTCCTGTGATAGGGAGTTCAACCAATTTCTCTGTTTTTGGATCCTTATAAATGATTGT
>DPKF01000022.1 GCA_003542655.1 Holosporales bacterium | reverse complement strand
AAATAATGAAAGCATTTATTACCGGTGTTAACGGGCAAGATGGGGCGTATTTAAGCCAACTTTTACTTGATAAAGGGTATGAAGTTCATGGTTTAATTCGTCGTGTATCGATTAACACAACACAGCGATTGCAATTTTTAGAGGGTAACTCAAAGTTTCATTTGCACTACGGCGACATGACAGATTCATCTAACTTAATTCGTCTTGTTGGTGATATTCAACCTGATGAAATTTACAACCTTGCTGCACAAAGTCATGTTTCTGTTAGTTTTGAAACACCTGAATACACAGCAAATGCAGACGCAATTGGGACACTTCGATTATTAGAGGCGATTCGTATTCATAAGTTAGAATCAAAGGTGCGTTATTATCAAGCTTCAACTTCAGAATTGTATGGTAAAGTTCAAGAAACACCACAATCAGAAACAACGCCATTTTATCCGCGCAGCCCTTATGCTGCTGCAAAATTATATGCTTATTGGGTTGTGGTGAATTACCGTGAAGCATATGGTATGCATGCATCCAACGGCATTTTATTTAACCATGAAAGCCCTCTTCGGGGTGAAACTTTTGTAACACGTAAAATCACTTTAGGTGTTTCAGGTATTATAAATGGAATAAACGAACCTATTCGCCTTGGCAACTTGGATGCAAAACGCGACTGGGGTCATGCTAAAGATTATGTGGATGCGATGTGGCGTATGATGCAACAAAAAGAAGCGGATGATTATGTGATTGCAACAGGTGCCATGTACACTGTTAGAGAGTTTGTGACAAAAGCATTTGCCGTTTGTAACGTTCAGATTGCATGGCAAGGCAGTGGTGAAAAAGAAATTGGTATAAGGCAAGATACAAATGAAATTGTCGTGATGGTTGATCCTAAATTTTATAGACCAACAGAAGTAGATTTGCTCTTAGGTAATGCGACAAAAGCTAAAAAAAAGTTGGGCTGGGTGCCAAAAATATCTTTTGATGAACTTGTCACAGAAATGGTTGCAGAAGACTTAAAAGGTTTTAATACAAGAGAGACGATGCTACTACCATGATGTTTAGTTTAGAAAATCAAAAAGTTTTTGTAGCTGGCCATCGCGGTATGGTTGGACAAGGGCTCGTGCGCGCTTTAAAAAAAGAAAAATGCGAAATTCTGACAGAAACAAGAGACGTTCTTGATTTATGTAATCAACAGGATGTGGACGCATGGTTTGCAAAGAAAAAACCTGATGTGGTTTTTTTAGCAGCCGCAAAGGTTGGCGGTATTTTAGCAAACAGTAAATACCCAGCAGATTTTTTATTTGATAATCTAAAAATTGAACAAAATGTCATTCAAGCTGCACAAAAATATGGTGTAAAAAAACTGCTTTTCTTAGGTTCATCTTGCATTTATCCAAAGATGGCACCACAGCCAATTAAAGAGAAGTCTTTACTAACTGGACCTTTAGAGGAAACAAATCAATGGTACGCTATTGCTAAAATCGCTGGTCTAAAAATGATTGAAGCGTGTCGCATTCAACACGGTTGTGATTTTATTAGTGTGATGCCAACAAACTTGTATGGACCAGGAGATACTTATCATTTAGAAAATAGTCATGTTATTCCTTCATTAATTTTAAAATTCCATGAGGCAAAAAAATCCAATGCACCCTTTGTTACATTGTGGGGCACAGGGGCACCGCGACGTGAATTTCTGCATGTTGATGATTTATCGAGTGCGTGTATTTGCGTGATTAAAAAATATTCAGCTGGAGAACCTATTAATATTGGTGTTGGAGAAGACATGACAATTTTAGAATTAGCGCATTCTATTGCTAAAGTTGTTGATTATCATGGAGAAATCAGATTTGATACTTCTATGCCCGATGGTACACCCCGTAAAGTGTTAGATGTATCCCGTTTGACTGATCTTGGTTTGAAAAGTAGCATTCGTTTTACAGAAGGCCTTAAACAAACATACGCAGATTTTGCAAAGGAATAAACAATATGAAAATTCAACCTGTTATTTTATGTGGTGGTAGCGGTACACGTCTTTGGCCTTTATCACGGACAACCTATCCAAAACAGCTTTTAGCACCCTTAGGTGGACTTAGTTTATTGCAACAAACTGTTAAACGCTTTATGACAGATCATTACGATATACCAATGATTATTTGCAATGAAGACTATCGTTTTTTAGTTGCTGAACAAATGCAAGCTATTAACGTCACAAAGGCTAAAATTATATTAGAACCTTGTGCACGTAATACGGCGCCTGCTATGGCGTTAGCATCTTTTTTTGTAGAAGACTTAAATCAACCGCTTTTATTTTGCCCATCCGATCATCAAATTCAAAATTTTCAAGAATTTGAAACGTGCATTGAAAAAGCTAAAGCGTCTGTCCAAGAAAATAATATTGTCATTTTTGGTATTGCGCCCACAGAACCAAAAACTGGCTTTGGTTATATTGTTCCTGCATCTTTCGATGATGTATTTGACGTTAAACAATTTGTAGAAAAGCCTGATGTGGAAAAAGCTAAACAATTTATTGCGCAAAAAGCAGTATGGAATAGCGGCATGTTTTATGCCAAGGCCTCTGTTATATTAGATCAGGTAAAAAAGTTCTTACCCAATACACATCAATATTGTGCATTTGCAAAGAAAGAAGCGAGCAAAGATTTAGATTTTATTCGTGTTCCAAAAGATAGTTTCGAACAATGTGATAATATTTCAATTGATTATGGTGTCATTGAAAAAAGCGCTTGTATAAAGGGTGTCGCCTGTCATGATATCGGTTGGTCCGATATAGGCAACTGGGAATCTGTTTGGGCACTTTCACCAAAAGATGAGAATCAAAATGCCTTTATCGGTGACGTTTACGCTAAAAATGTGACAAATAGTTACGTCCGAAGTGATGGTGTTTTAGTCTCTGTTTTAGGATTGGATAATATAGTGGTGGTTGCATCAGGTGATGCAATTTTAGTTGCAGATAAATCTAAATCTGAAACAATTAAAGAAATGACGGTGCATTTAAAAGATAAATCACGATCGGAACTTGACCATCACAAGCGGGTTTATCGTCCCTGGGGATATTACCAAGAAGTTGAAATAGGCGACCGTTTTAAAGTAAAACGCTTAATGGTAAAATCTGAATCTAAAACATCTGTACAAGTTCATTATCATCGTTCAGAGCACTGGGTTGTTGTATCTGGAACAGCGTCTGTATTACAAGGAGATGACACAAAACTTGTGCATGAAAATGAATCTGTCTATATACCAGCTGGTATGATCCATGCTGTTGAAAATCCAGGAAAAATAGATCTACACTTAATAGAAGTTCAGTCTGGAAGTTATTTGGGCGAAGATGATATTGTGCGCATAAAAGATATTTACGGAAGAACGTAATATGACACAACAAAAATTAGAAAATCATAAAAAGATATGGGAAGATAAGCCCGTTTTAAAGGCTATTTATCATGATTTTTATGAACGCATTGTTGCACATTCAAACACGGGTAAAACCTTAGAAATTGGCGGTGGTACGGGAAATCTAAAAGAATATTTACCCTCAGTTGTGACAACAGATATTGTACCATCACCCTGGTTAGATTACGTTTGTGACGCACAAAATTTACCTTTTGATGATAATAGTTTTGATAATATCGTTGCCATAGATGTTTTGCATCACATTGAAAGACCTATAAAGTTTTTTAAAGAAGCATCCCGTGTTTTAAAAAAGGGTGGTAAGATCATCCTAATCGATCCTGCAATTACCCCGCTTAGTTGGTTTTTTTATACCTTCATTCATGAAGAACCGGTTATGTTAAAAGTCAATCCTTTAGAAGATGGACCTTTGTCACCAGACCGCAAGCCTTTTGATGCTAATCAGGCCATACCCACACTTTTGTATGGGCGGTACAAAAAACTTTTTAAGAAAAGCTTTCCAGAACTAACAATTACATTATGCGCCTATTTTAGTTTGTGGGGATATCCGCTATCAGGTGGATTTAAGCCATGGTCATTGATTCCAAAAATACTTATTAGGCCCTTATTAAAGATGGAGAGCTTTCTAGAACCAATTCTTGGTCGTATATTCGGATTTCGTGTGATAGCTGTCATCGAACTATCAGATATGTAACACATTTGCAAAAACCGTGAAAATTTACAATCAGTTTCATGTCATCTGACCCTCTGTATCATGCATGTTGCGGTTCAGATAGATATATGAAAAAACTGTTGCAGAACAGCGCTTATAAATTTGTTATAAATCCTGATTCGGGATTAGAAAAGTTATTGTTGGTGGCTGATTTTTCGACTTGTGGAATAAATATCATGAACTGATTTGTCAAAAATAGCATCTCAAAATAGTATTTCGGACAAATCAGCTTTAGGCACCAATAAGATTTTTTCATCCCGAATTAGGGTTTTCAAGATATTTTTATTTTTTTGGCTGAAATGCTTTAATCATTGGAAAATTAAAAGTAACTTTTCTAAGGATGGAGCTTTTTATCAATACAATAAATCCAGTAATGGTGCTTAAAACAACTGAAAAAGTGAGCGGATTAAGTATGTTAACTGTTGATGTTGATTGAAAACGGATATTTAATCCATAATGCGCAACAACGTGTAGGGTAAAACTTATTATTAAACAAAGGAAAAAAAACAAAATAAAAGCGATAATAAATGTTTTAATAGAATATAAGTTCGCACGCACTGATTGTGTTGGCGCTAGATAAACTTCTTGTTTTAATTGTGAATATGGTCTTAGCATAAAAAAACCCTCCTTGATTATTTATTGTAAGGGGGTATATCTTAATAAAGAGTTTATATATATTTTTTATGTCATTTTTTTTATTTTTTATGAAAATCCGTTTATTTTCTACAATTAATCTTTATTTTGCAAAACGTTTTTTGTTTTGGTTTCTGGTTATCTCGTTTGCTATTCTATTTATAGTTGGCTTGTTTGAATTCATAGAACTATTAAGGCGCTCTATGGGGCGCCAATATATTGGTAGCCGATCTTTATTAGAAATTACTATTTTAAAACTTCCTTTCTATTTTCAAATGTTTTATCCATTTATTATCATGGTCGCATCACAAATAACATTATGGCGTTTCAATCAATCACAAGAAATTATAGCCGTACGCTCTATTGGTTTTTCTGTATGGCAAATTTTGTCAAGTTTAATAATAAGTGTTTTTGTACTCAGTATTTTAAATTTAGCTGTGTTTAACCCCATTTCTGCAATAACACAAAACCGTGCAGATATTTTATATTCAACACTTTTTAAAAAGAACGGCAATAATCAATTTTCTATTAATGAATCAGGATTATGGCTTAGGGAAAAAACAGAAGATAAAGCAAGTGTCATTCACATCGAAACATATAACTTAGCTCAAAATATATTTTTAAACATAAATATTTATGAAAAGACTGTGACTGGTGCTTTAGAACAGCGTTATATCGCAAAAAAAGGCCAATTACACAACGGGTTTTGGCAATTGGAAAATGTAAAATCTTGGAGTTTAACGGAAGGTGAGAAAGATTTAGATGTAATCAGCATTAAAACAGATTTTTCTATAAAGAAAATATTAGAAAGTAATGCAAAGCCAGAAACAATTAATTTTTGGAAATTATCTAGTTTTATAACAAGCTTAAAAAAATCTGGACTATCAGACTTAAGATATAACTTACACTGGCATGTTCAGCTTGCCAAAATTGGACAAGCCTTAGCGCTTATTTTATTAGCAGCCGTTTTTTGCTTGCATCCGACACGCTATAAAAAAGCATCCACACTAATTTTTTTAGGGCTTATATCTGGATTCATTATTCATTTTTTAACAGATGTTGTGCATGCATTAAGCTTGGGAGAAAAAATCCCTATTGTTTTGGGTGCATGGTCGCCCGTACTGATCAC
>DPKF01000044.1 GCA_003542655.1 Holosporales bacterium | reverse complement strand
TAGGCTTTTATTGCCATACTTTTAATATATCTCACATTCCTTTATAAAAAGTTAATCCCGAATTGAGGTTTAAACTACTTTCAAATCATCCATATTGTCTGCTCAACAACAGCGCACTATCATTGTATAAAGAACCCCTACCCCATATAGCAAACTCAAAACATTTTGTAACAATACGCTATTTTTAAATTCATGCGCTATCACATATAATTAGGGTGTATAAAAAAGTAGACATTAATATTCATGAGAATACAGAACGCGACAATTCATCCAACTGCAATCATTGAGGATGGCGCAAAGATAGGCGCTGGTTCTATGATTGGCCCTTATTGCACCATTAGCAGTAAAGTTGTCTTAAAAGATAATGTTATTTTAAAAAGCCATGTTTGTGTTGCAGGCGATACTGTGATTGATGAGGGCACTAAAATTTACCCGTTTGCGTCCATTGGGCAATCACCACAAGACTTAAAATTTGCTGGTGAAGACTCAAGAACGCGCATTGGAAAAAACTGCACCATTCGTGAATATGTAACCATACAAGCCGGCACTGAAGGTGACCGTATGGAAACAACGGTAGGCAATAATGTGCTTGCTATGGTCGGTACGCATATTGCCCACGACTGTGTCGTGGGTGACCATGTTGTTCTTGCAAATTATGTTAACCTTGCAGGCCACGTTCACGTTGGCAAACGCACCGTTATTGGCGGCATGTCAGCAGTGCAACAATTTGTTCGCATTGGAGAGCATGCAATGATTGGCGGCATGTCAGGCGTTGATAAAAATGTTATTCCATATGGACTGGTCATGGGAGAACGTGCACATTTAAACGGCTTAAATCTTATTGGAATGCGTCGCCTTGGCATACCAACGGCAAAAACACGTGGCCTGATGAAAGCCTATGATAGCTTATTTAAGAATAAAGAAAAAAATTTTCAAAATAATATCCAAACATTACTCGATAGCGAAGATGATAACGAGCTGATTACAACTTTAAAAAACTTCTTATCTTTGGAATCCTCCCGCCCCTATTGCACACCAAAATAAAATTTTATTTTACGGGTCGGTACCCCTTAAGAAACTCACCTGTTTCTAAGGCTTTCTTTCCCTCAGGCTGAAGCGTATCTATGCGTAACATACCCGCACCACATTGAAT
This sequence comes from Holosporales bacterium, assembly GCA_003542655.1. Classification (GTDB taxonomy): domain Bacteria; phylum Pseudomonadota; class Alphaproteobacteria; order Paracaedibacterales; family UBA11393; genus UBA11393. The sequence goes on along the minus strand of DPKF01000044.1, from coordinate 5,986 downwards.
GTAAAGATAGCCATCTTGAATATGGTGCGCTCCAACTGCTAGTATTTTTTCAAAATTTTCAACAGGTGTCGCATGCACGATCTTGACACGCGTCGATAATCCTTCATACCAAACACTTATCTGCGGCGTCATACCACGAATCATACAATCTAGTTCTTTAGCTGATTTAAAAAAATCTAGCTGTCCCTCATGCTTCATTAACTTTTCTGCATAAATAACGCCAATATCAGGTTGTTGTTTTTGAACAATTTTCCCAGACTGTAAACTTGTTAAAGTTGACACAATCAGCTCTTCTGATGCCACAGCTAAAGCATCATGCAATGATTGGGCGGTCGTTGTTAGTGAAATGGGCAACTCAACTGTCTCTAGCATATCACCAGTGTCCAGCCCCTCATCCATATACATCGTTGTTAATCCAGTTTTAACATCACCAGCCATAATAGCGCGCTGAATAGGTGCTGCACCACGCCACCTTGGAAGCAAAGAGGCATGAATATTGATGCACCCCATAGGTGGTAAAGCTAAAACTTGTTTTGGCAGTAACAGACCATAAGCAACAACCACAATAAGATCAGCATTAAAACTTTTTACATGATCGAGAGCATCTTGCGTTTTTAAAGATGTCGGCGTCAAAACGGGAATATTATGACTTTCTCCCCAAATATGTGTAGGGTTTTTTTGAACCTTTTGCCCCCTACCCTTTTGTTTAGGTGGCTGACAATAAATAGCTTTAATATTATGCCCAGCACTATGTAGCGCTTTTAAAGAATGCAGCGCAAATAATGGCGTCCCCATAAAAAGAATATTTAAAGGTTTATTCATAAAAAAAGACATCTACTCATTTTGATAAGATACGCCATCCTAGCATAAAAAATGCAGGAAGTTACCTACTTATGCTGGCATCAAAATAATTTATGCCGGAATATCGATAAAAGTATGTTGATATTTTTTTAACAAGTCATCAAGATCAAACCTTAGTGACGCTGTGTGTTGAATCATCAACTCAATAAATTCAGCAAGTTCAGGAAACTTTGGACCGATGACAATATTAATCGGATCTAATTCATCTTTTAAAACAATCATCTGATATCGTAAATTTAATTGCGGATCCTTAATAAGTCTTTTACGAATGCCCTGATCATCTTCAAAAAAAGCAAAACATTTTCCAGCCTGGACACTTGGCAATAAATCTTTAGATGCCTTAACCGGAACAAGCACCGCATGGGGAAGAACTTTTTTTGCTACTTCTTCATAAGAAGTCCCTTCAATAACACACAGAGTGCGCTTATCTTTTTCAGAAAACATATTATTTAATGTTGGTGCTTTTCCAGACTGTGATATGGCAAGTTGGCTTACAAATAATGCCATTCTAATAATAATGTAAGGTGTGCGCGTATAATACACCTTGCGAGAACGCTGTGTTGTATAACTCAATAATGATATAGCAATATCAGCCTCTCCACGGCTTACAATATCAATCACCTCATTAAATGTTTTCGCTTTTCGTGTGATTTCTACCTCTATATCCGGATGAATATTTTTAGCAATTGTTTTTGCTATATCCACGTCAATACCCACTGTTTCACCAGTTTTATCTCTATAAAAAAAGGGGGGTGTATCTTCCTCATAGATCGCCAAAACAAGCTTTTTCTTTTTAATAAAATGCTGCATATCTGGAAACAGAATGCCTGGAGATCCCGGAACAGGTGTCTTATTTTCTTCTGCAACAGTTACACTTGTTAACAAAATTAATATGCATATAATGTGTCTTAAAATTTTCATGATAGAACCCTTTCTTTTTTTTCTCCATCCTGATGTTGGTTAACAGCAAGCTCACTATCTTTCTCTAATAACTCTTTCTGTTCTAATGTTGCCTCTCTAACACCTAAGGGCTGAATATATTTTTTATACTGATCAAAACTGCTTTCCAATGAAAATTGCAAAACACCTGAATTGCGCACAAGATCATCAATAAAATCTGATAAATTGGGGTATTTTGGATTGGTCACCACATATACAGGTGTTGGAACTTTATTTAAGACAACTGTTTTATAATCCCTTTTTAGTAAAGGATCCTCCTCTAACTTTTTCTTTAAATCATAATCATCTAATAACAGTGCATCACAGGCTCCATCAGCAAATTTCTTATCACGATTTTTTTCATTTTTTGATGCCACAATAATGGCGCCAGGAAATAATTTTTTAACAAGATCTGCATCAGAAGACTTAGCTATCGTACAAATTTTATGTTTATTTTTAAGTTCAAAAAATTTGCCAGCGTTAAATTGATCTTTATAATTCGATAAAGATTTTATATTCACTAAAAGCGCTGGATGTAACGTAATATATGACACATCACCATACAAAACCTTGAGCGAGCGTTCTGCCGTATAATTAATTTTTGAAACACCAAGGTGTGCTAACCCGCTACTGACCTGAGCAATAACATCATCATATGTTTTAGCCGTTCTAATAATTTTTAACTTAACGTTGGCACCAAGCGCCCGGGCTATAGAATTAATCATTTGCCTATCAATGCCTAAAAACCCTTCATTTTTATCATAAAAAAAGAAAGGGAAAATATCTTCATTTAGTAAAGAAACCGTTAACACACCATGCTTCAAAATTTTCTGAATATCAGGGAACGCAACAAATTCTTTTTTCTTAGCAAAAGCTTCTTTCGTCATTAACGCTTTAAATGCTGAATCTTGCGCAATAGTATGTCGCGGCACAGCCGTCTTTGCACTACCTGCATGTAAACCGCTTGCAATTAATGAAATACAAATTCCAAATCGATATATCAACCGCATCAACTGTATCATTCCCGTAACTCCATTTATGTTAAACTGTACGCTTACACTAAAGTCAGCACAGGATGTTCAATATACTTTTTAAAGCTTTTTAAAAATTGAGCCCCTAACGCACCATCAACACTTCTGTGATCAACAGAAAGTGTTACCGTCATAATAGTTGCAACCGCCGGTTTATCATTTTTAACAATCACACGCTTTTCCCCCGCTCCGACGGCTAAAATACAGCCTTGCGGTGGGTTAACAATTGCAGAAAATTCCTTCACACCATACATACCCAAATTTGAAACTGTAAAACTGCCACCTTCATATTCATGTGGCTGCAATTTGCCCGCACGCGCCTTTTCAGCCAAAGCTTTAACGCTTGTGGATATTTCTGACAATTTCATATTCTCTGTATTACACAAAACAGGCGTGACCAGACCGCCGTCAATGGCAACGGCAACAGAAATATCGATATTTCTATACTGTCTAATATAGGTATCGTGCCAGGTTACATTGATCTCCGGCACATCTTGAAGCACTTTAGAACACGCTTTAATGACCATGTCATTCACTGAAATTTTATGACTACTTTCAGCATTAATTTGTGCTCTTAAAGCCAGTAAGGCATCCAATTCACAGTCCGCGATTAAGTAAAAATGTGGGACCGTATTTTTTGATTCTGTTAACCGTTTTGCAACAGTTTTACGCATTAAAGACACCTTTTTATCTTCATAGACCAAACCTTGGATTTCAACCTGCTGCTGAGATGTTGTCTGCATATTTTCAATGTCAGATTTTACAATACGCCCATGAGGGCCACTACCCGTTATGCTGTTCAAAGACATATTCTTATTCTGTGCTATACGTTTGGCAAGTGGCGTTGCAAATATACGATCATCCGCTTTTGCAGTCTGTGGCACATTAATATGAACCATCTTTTCTTCATATTTTTGTGCAGCAACAACCTTTATTTCTGTTTCATCAGAAATCATAACATCATTAAGTGCCGATGCATCTTCACCATCTTCTAGCAAAACAGCAATTAAACTATTGACTTTAACACCTTCAGAGCCTTCTGGAATAAAAATTTTTCCAAGAACACCTTCATCAACAGCTTCAACTTCCATTGTGGCCTTATCTGTTTCAATTTCACACATAACATCGCCAGCATTAATTCGATCACCTTCTTTTTTAACCCATTTCACAAGGTTTCCTTCAGTCATCGTTGGGCTTAAGGCAGGCATGAACACTTGAACAGTCATATTTTTTTAGCTTAAAATCTATAAACAAATCATACCGTGAATTTATGATAAAATCTATATGGAGAAAAAATTGTGTACACGTTCATCATAAATGAGACTATTTATAGGTCTTTAGCATATAAAACCAGCGCCCCCATCTTTTATTAAATAATATGGTTATAAAAAAATATTTTTCGTTTTGTTAACTTTTTGTTAACACTTTTTATCCTAGGCTAAATTTAGACCCCCTAATTTCAATTTATAAATGTCACTTTATAAAGTAAGCCCATCATCTGCTCCAGAAGCAAAATTACGGCAAGAACTATCTGACGCCTACCATCTATGTGTTAAATATGGATGGGATGACTTAATTTATGGTCATATTTCTGTACGTCTACCTGAAGAACCTGATTGTTACCTCATCAACCCATTTGGCCTTCTTTTTAATGAAATTACACCAAATAGCCTTTTAAAAGTTAGGGTCGATGGTAAAATTATAGGCAATAATGAATTTAACTATAATCCTGCCGGTGAAAATATTCATCATACTATTTATCTAAGTAGGCCGGATGTGAATTCAATTGTGCATTTTCACTCAACAAATGGTGTTGCTTTATCCTCTTTAAAAGACGGATTATTACCTTTATCACAGCATGCCTGCCACTTTTATAACCAAATCGCATATCATGATTATGAAGGTATCGCAATTGAAGAAACTGAACAAGCAACACTTTTACATGACTTAGGCGACAAAGATATTATGATTTTACGCAATCATGGTTTTTTAACAGTTGGTCGAAATTTACAAGATGCATTTTGTACAATGTATACATTAGAAAAAACCGCAGCAATTCAGATGAAGCTTCTAGCAACCGGCAAAGAATTTGCTATGATACCAAAAGAGGTGTGTGAAAAAGTTGTTCAACAAACAACTGTCATTAAAAATTGCGATTTAGAATGGAATGCAATGGTTCGTGATTTGCGCAAAGAACAAACTGAATCGGCACCAATTTCTCTGCCAGCAGGTAGATTACTAGAGCTTTTAGAAAAATATGAAAACATTGATCAAGAAAACCTATTTGCAGCCCAAACAATACAACATTAAGATTGATAAGAACTAAGGTATGCTCACCACGAAAAAGGTTACATTTAAAAATAGCGAGGGTCATACACTGCATGGCAGGTTAAATTTACCCGAAAACCCCATTGCCTTTGGTATTTTTTGCCATTGTTTTACCTGTTCTAAAGATATTACGGCAGCATTTGTTATCAGCAAACAATTGGCCAATAACGGCATAGCGATGCTACGCTTTGACTTTACAGGAATTGGTGAAAGTAGCGGTGATTTTTCTGCATCCAGTATGTCACATAATATTGATGATGTATTAAGTGCAAATCATTTTTTAAAAGCGCATTACCAAGAAGCAGACCTATTAATTGGTCATAGCCTTGGTGGGCTTACAAGCTTATATGCTTCACAGAAATTAAATAACTTGAAAGGGATAGTCACTTTAAATGCGCCTTATACAACAAAACAGACTGTAGGACGCTTTGACCAACCACTAGCAGACGTAACACATAGAGGTTTTGGCAACCTTGATGTTATGGGGAAAAAATACAAAGTAAATATGACTTTTTTAGAAGATGCTAAAAAATATTTTGATCTAACAGTTACGGAGTTGCCAGCACCTTTATTAAACCTGCACGCCATAAATGATGACGTCATTCCCTTTCACCATGCAGCAATCATTATGAATACAATACAATCCCCAACACAATTAGGCCCCATGCCAAGTGCGAATCATATTCTCAATAATAGGGAGCACTGCATTAAAATTGCAGACTATATTACACAGTGGTACAAAACATTAAAAACCCAACTCTGGATGAAAAAATCTTATTGGTTCTGTGTTTTTATGTGTATAATCAACTGTATTGACGTAGTGATTT
>DPKF01000098.1 GCA_003542655.1 Holosporales bacterium | reverse complement strand
TTTACTGACATAATCTTGTGATTAATTTGAGGTTCTCGACCTCGGTTATTTAAGGGTGCAAATATACAAAACTTTAGTTTACAACATAATAAAGACGAAAATTATTTTTAATAGTATATTTATGTTTCAATTATTTATTTTTGAAATCAATGACAAGTAATAATAAGCGTCGTGTGAACTTAAATTGAGGAAATTAATTAGCTTGTTTTTTATCGGTTAAAAATTATTTTTAAAGTAAATAGTGTTTTTTATTTAAAAAAAATTATTTTTGTTTATTCATAAATGAAATTTTAGTAAAATGAAAAAAATAGTTGCATTGTTTATTGGAGTTTTGGCATTATCATCATGCACTCAAGATATTAAAACAAATGACCCAGCATTTCAAGCAAAGTTTGGTGATGCTATTTGGAGAGCTAATGATGCTAGAGTTTTTGTAGACGAAAACGGGGCTATGACGATAACGGCATACACACAATTTGAAGAATTAACGTTAGCAACTTCTTCAACTAATCCAGGGACTTATGTTTTTGGTACAACTAATCAAAATAACTATGCTGCTTATTATTTTGACGGACAGGGAATTGTTGCAGATTATGAAACATCTATTTTTCCTGGTCCAGTTAATAAAATAGCTAACATTGTTGCTGGTGGCTTTAATTATACCCAAAATAATAATGCACTTACATCAGGAGGTTCAGGTTCAGGATTGAAATTAGCAATTGAAGTGAATAACAATGGAACTGTTAATAAGGTGAATGTTGTTGCAAGAGGAATGGGTTATGTGGCAGGTGATGTTGTGACTATATTGGGAGGAAACGGTCAAGCTAAAGTTAGAATTTTAAATGTACAACAAAGCAATGGTGAAATCAAGATAATAAGTGTTGATAACGGGTTTTTTACTGGGGAGTTTAAATTTACTGCCGTAGATGATGAAGGAAATACGGTGTCTTTTTCTAAAGGTGAATTCTACAGAATTCCATTGTTTCAGTAAATAAAGTATCATAAATAGGTATATTAAACCACCAAGTTTTTGGTGGTTTTTTTATTTTTGTTGATAACTTAAATTGCTCATTCACTTCTTAAAATGTACTTTTGATACTTGTCAAAGTACAATCTTCAAATCTCAAGTTGATTTCTTTTTTTGAGATTTTTTTTAAAATTGGAATTTTATAAATTATGTATTTAATTTTTGATACCGAAACAACAGGATTACCTAAAAGTTGGTCTGCTCCAATAACGGATACAGACAATTGGCCACGTTGTATTCAAATTGCTTGGCAGTTACACGATGAGATGGGTAACTTGGTTGAACATCAAGATTATTTAGTAAAGCCAGAAGGTTTTAATATTCCATATGATGCAGAGCGAATTCATGGCGTTTCTACGGAATTGGCAACTGAGCAAGGAATTTCAATGATAGAAGTTTTGGAGAAATTCAATATTGCACTTTCCAAAACAAAATATATTGTTGGGCAAAACGTAGGTTTCGATGTCAATATCATGGGCTGTGAATTCCACCGATTTAACATTGGTTCCGATTTAACTCAAATGCCTGTTTTAGATACATGTACCGAAACTACAGCCGAACTTCTAAAATTACCAGGGGGTCGTGGAGGGAGATTTAAGTTACCAACACTTACCGAATTACATCAATACCTTTTCAATCAACCCTTTTCAGAAGCACATAATGCAACTGCCGATGTGGAAGCAACTACGCGCTGTTTCTTGGAGTTGATAAAAAGAGAAGTTTTTACCAAAGAAGAATTAGACGTTTCACCAGAATATTTTAGACGTTTTCGTGAAAATAATCCAGGGGAGATTCAGCTGATTGGTTTAAAGCATATCAATCTCAAGAAGGCTTCAGATGAAATTAGAGCGCGTTTGCAGAAAATCCAAAAGGATAGAGAGCAAGCTACTATTTCTGATGAAGTAAAAGCGGATTTAAATGAAGCTGCTTTTGCTCATTTACACAATCATACACAATTTTCAGTTTTACAATCGACTATAGCTATCAATGATTTGGTAAGAGCTTCGGCAAAATTCAAAATGCCTGCTATTGCCATGACAGATACTGGAAACATGATGGGTGCTTTCCATTTTGTTAGTGCAGTTTTAAATCATAATAAAGCAGCAGAAACTAAGAACGCAGCATTGGTTGAAAACGGGGAAGAACCAACCGAAACGGTCATTAAACCTATAGTAGGTTGTGAGTTCAATATTTGCGAAGATCATAAAGATAAAACCAAAAAAGATAATGGCTACCAAGTAGTTTTTTTAGCCAAAAATAAAAAAGGCTATCACAATTTAGCTAAAATGTCGTCCATTGCTTTTACTGACGGATTTTATTATGTACCACGAATTGATAAAGCCGTAGTTGAAAAGTACAAAGAAGATATTATCGTGCTTTCCGGAAATTTATACGGCGAAATTCCAAGTAAAATTCTAAATATTGGAGAAAACCAAGCAGAAGAAGCTTTGATCTGGTGGGCAGCACAATTTGGTTCCGACTTTTATCTAGAAATAATGCGTCACAAGCAGGAAGATGAAAATCGTGTTAATCAAACATTAATTGCTTTTGCCAAAAAACATAACGTAAAGCTTATTGCTTCAAATAATACGTACTACGTTAATAAAGAAGACGCCAATGCACATGATATTTTGTTGTGTGTAAAAGATGGAGAGAAACAAGCTACGCCAATTGGTCGCGGACGTGGTTACCGATATGGATTGCCCAATCAGGAATATTATTTCAAATCGGGTGACGAAATGAAACAACTTTTTGCTGATTTACCCGAAGCCATCATTAACATTCAAGAGATCATTGATAAAGTAGAAATCTACTCGCTGTATCGTGATGTATTACTTCCAAAATTTGATATTCCTGAAGAATTTCTTGTTCCTGAAGATGAAGTAGATGGTGGCAAACGAGGCGAAAATAGCTATTTACGTCATTTAACTTATAAAGGTGCCGAAAAACGTTATCCAGAATTGACAGATGACATCAAAGAACGTTTGGATTTCGAATTACTTACAATTTCCAATTCAGGTTATCCAGGCTATTTCTTAATCGTACAAGATTTCATCGCCGAAGCCCGAAAAATGGATGTTTCCGTAGGTCCAGGTCGTGGTTCTGCTGCGGGTTCTGCTGTTGCCTATTGTTTGGGAATTACAAATATTGACCCGATTAAATACGATTTGCTTTTTGAGC
>DPKF01000038.1 GCA_003542655.1 Holosporales bacterium | reverse complement strand
TCAGGATCAGCTAGAAGAATTAAAAGATATAATCCAGGAAGCCCGGTCATATAGCCTGCCAACTATTGTATGGGCTTATGCACGTGGGGGCGCTTTATTAAAAGAAGCTGAAACGGCGCTTGATGTTATTGCCTATGGTGCACATATGGCCTGTTTAGCTGGGGCACACGTTGTAAAAGTAAAATTACCGTCAGACTATTTAGCTTTAAAAAGTGTCAAAGATACATTCTTAAAAAGTGAAATTCCCTATTCATCGGAAAAAGAACGTGTAGAGCATGTTGTGCGGGCTTGTTTTGCAGGCCGTCGTATGGTTATTTTCTCAGGTGGAGAATCAAAAAATGATGCAGCGCTTCTTTCTGAGGCAACAGCTATAAAAGACGGCCAAGGATTTGGATCAATTATTGGTCGCAATTTTTTTCAACGCACAGAACAAAATGCAAAACAAATTATTCAAGCCGTACAAAAGGTTTATTTAAGCTAGCTTGAAAATTGTAAAACATCTATTTTCTTAGTTCTTCATTCAATTTGTCATAGTGAATAAACGTAGATAATTTAAGCCTTTACAGATACTAATCTCGGTAAAGGTGCTGTTTCTAGCAGATCTTCTACTCCAAATAATAATGGTTTGGCGACATCACCAAAATGGGTAATTGCATCTAATTCATCATCTGGTAACATGCTTGTTGGACTACTATCCATAGGATTCAATAAATACCCAAGCCACTTTTTTGATACAGGACTATAGTAAATTTTTGCATAAGGCAGATTGTTTTTATAAAGAATTTTATCTTCATCAGAAACTGAGAAATCTGCTGCATCATACTGACTTTTATATTGTTGATCAAAGAAAAATTTTCCTTCTTGCTGAGCGCCCGAAAAAACATGATAATTATGCTCTATACTATAATCACAGCCTTCAATTTGCACACTACTTGTGGCGTCTTGCGAAAATACACCACGTGTATCAACGTACAAAGCACCCGATATATTGGTGCCCAGAACGAGCGGTTGATTTGGTCGATTACGGTGAAGTACAGGCAATATTTTGTGATCTTTACCAACACCATGTGTTGTGCGTGCAAACGTACATAATGAGGACTGGGCAGTTAACCCGTAACAACGCCAAAAAAAATCAACATTATGTCTTTGCGTATATTGTATAAGATAACTGATCAGATCTCTGTGTGGATGAGGATAACTAGCACCATTTCCTGCATTCACAAGATAAGCACTTGGTTGAAACATCTGAAATATTTGCTCTGGAAAATGATGATGTGAACCATGATGCGGAACAGAAAAAAGAACATGATGCGCCCTAGTGTTTATATGTCGTCTTATAATATCATCAGAGACGAAGCCTTTTTTCTTTAGTTCGGCCTCTAATATATCAAAAGTTGAAGCTGTTGCATCGCCACAAAATACCATACTCATATTTTGTTGTGCTAAGGTTGCAGAAATAATAAAGCTTTGAGAATTAGCATCTAATGCATGTGGGTTTAATAACCATAAATGCAAAAAATTTAGTTTTTGCAAAACATGCGCATTTTTAAAATACCGCAAATCTGCCGTATCCTTTTTGTCTAAAAGTACAGACAAAAAATCACCACATGCAGTATCGACAACTAAAGGTAAATTATATGTATCAAATCGATAAGCATGCTTTTTGCCTTTTAAAAGTTGCTTTAAATAAGCATCTTTATTTTCTGACACATCTCCCCCAACACAAAAAACAGATGGCAGATCTGGTAAGTGCCCGATAAGATTAATATGATCGCTATCTGTATGCGATAAAAAGACAAGCATTTTGCTTATGTGTAAGTGCACAAGAAGGGTACTTAACTTCTTTCCTAAATCAACAGATACAGTCTCCTTTTGACAGGAGATAATTTGATCTTTAAGGGTTACCCTTTGTGGTGTGGCAATCTTATTAACATTAATGGTAGTAAGCACTCTAAAAACCATGCCTAATGGTTGTGCCGGTGGAAATGCTGCACCATCACACAACATTGACGCTCTTTGATAACAACGATTTTCTTCTAATGCCACACCTTCTTCTTGACGACTGCGTTTACCTGGTCGCTCTGACTCCACAGAAGAAGCATCTACACCTGAACCTACCTTCTTTGGACATAAAAAATGACTTGGTGTCGCATTTGATAAAAATTTAACATGCATTTGCCTAGAAGACGCACCTGCATCTAGAACGACAGCCACATTTTCCCCTTCAATACGCTTCACAATGACAGAGCAAGAACCTTGCCCCGGCAACGTAAAAAATACACTATCACCTTCTTGTGTTAAAGAAAAATTATCTGGGGAAGAACAAAAGCAATAATGTGTAACTAAAGATAGTAAAAACACATGAAGTCTAATCATATATAAATAAAATAAAGTAAAAGATTTATAATGAATAATATAATAGTATTTTTATACTGTGCAAATACTTTTATTTATTTAAAAACCTACATTTATTTCATTAAATATTTAGAAAAAAGCATATAGTTGAGTGTAAGATCTAAATATATTGAATTTTCTTGTTTTTGCTGACAAAAGTGCCTAATCTTAATGATAACGATACAAAAAAAATAGGATCCGCAATGGCCGGTGACAAACCAATGAATGTTCAAGATGTTTTTTTAAACCATGTACGTAAAAATAAAGTTCCAGTCACAGCATTTTTGATTAATGGCGTTAAGCTACAAGGAATTGTGACATGGTTTGATACAGCAACAATGCTGTTACGTCGTGATGGGCAATCTCAATTAATTTATAAACATGCAATATCAACATTGATGCCGCAAGGCCCAATACAGTTGTTTGACGGTTTTAATAATAATGAAGAAATATCAGAATCTTCGTAAAAAATAAAAGATGTTGTGACGATGATTGGACTTATTCTTGGAACGGGGGATCTCCCCTGTCAAATTATAAAAAAACTACAAGAAAAAGATACGCCTTTTACTTGTGTATTATTTGATAATTTTTTTAATGACCTTGTAGCTGCGCTCACAAATAACTACCATAGCTTTAAATTAGGCCATATTGGTAAAATCATAGACCACTTCACACAAAAAAAAGTAACACATGTTTTATTTGCAGGTTCTATTGCAAGGCCGGGCATCAAAGATTTAGATACAGACGCTAAGGGAAAAGCTTGGCTTGTAAAACTTGGGTTATCTATCTTTAAGGGTGATGACGGCTTATTGGTTTCTATTACACAGTTATTAGAAGAAGAAGGTTTTAAAGTAATTGCAGCAGATGATATATTAGATGATTTGCACCTTACAAAAGGTATACATACAATCATACAGCCATCAAAACAAGATCAGATCGATATCCAAAAGGGTATTGATATTTTACACGCAACCAGTCATCTTGATATTGGTCAAGCGGTTGTTATAGAGAATGGCTTAGTTTTAGGGTTAGAAGCAATTGAAGGAACAGAAAAACTGATTCAGCGTATATACGCCTTAAAACGTTCAAAATTAAAAGCAGGCGTGCTGATTAAAATGGCAAAACAAGAACAATCAAAAAAAATCGATCTTCCAACAATCGGACCCGATACAGTGCAACAATGTGTTGATGCTAACTTAAAGGGTATAGCGATAGATTATGAATATACGCAAGTATTGGATCAGAAAAATGTTATGCGTTTAGCGGACGAAAATGGTTTGTTTATTCAAGCTTTTTAAAATATGGAGTAGGTGTGCGTCAAAAACGACCAAATATTAAGTGTCAAATTTCACAAATTCAGACGCCATATAAGTTTACAATACAACACTTAGACGAATGTCATCATGCAGCCCGTACAATTCAAGATTTATTTAAAAATTACACTAATAAAGATATAGAAACAGGCTGTCATGAACTGCTTGTCAATGCCATAGAACATGGCAATTTAGAAATTACTTTAGATCAAAAAATGGCTCTCATTCAATCGGGCGAATTACTAAGCTTTTTAGACGCACGATTAGCTGAAGATCCTTATAAAAACAGAAAGGTTTGGATTCATTGTGAAATTGGTAACTACAATCATAAATCAGCCCTAATTATTACAATCAGAGATGATGGTCAGGGTTTTGACTGGAAGCGTCAAATCGAAAGCTCTAAACACATATGTTTAGCCAGTCAAATGCATGGGCGCGGCATTTTAATTGCCAAAGAATTTAGTTTTGATCATCTGTATTATAACGATATTGGCAACCAGGTAAGGGGTATTACCTATATTGAATAACGTTCGTTTGCGTTTTGTAACTATTATTGAATGTTTACAATATCCACTTCACACAAAAATTAGAGTAGAAAATTCATGGCAACAATAAAAACAGCAATGATTTTAGCAGCTGGATTTGGTACACGGCTACGCCCGTTAACACTGGACAATCCCAAACCCTTATTACCAATAAACAAGGTACCGTGCATTCAATATATTGTTAGTTACTTAAAAAACTTTGGTGTTGAAAAGATTATAATTAATACACATTACTTAGCAGATAAAATTCATACCTATTTTCAAAATGATCCACAGATCGTGCTGATTAACGAAAAAGAAATTCTAGAAACAGGTGGTGGCATTAAAAATGCCATAAAAGAGCTAGATGATATTTTTATGACGGTCAATGGGGATATTTGGTTTAATAATCCAGATATTTTTGAACGCATGGCATATGCATTTGACGAAAAAATTATGGATGCGCTTTTAATGATGGTA
>DPKF01000013.1:4733-7460 GCA_003542655.1 Holosporales bacterium | reverse complement strand
TCTAACATATCCATATATGTCTTCAGTTGATGGAATGCACCAGCTTTTTGATCTAATGTAATGATGCGAAAATCACGACCTAAACTTTTTAAAACAACGGCAAGCTTACCAATAAAAGCAGTTTTACCAGAACCTTGTGGGCCAACAAATGTTACAGGAATATGAGGTTGTAGCGTGTAAATCCATTCTGGGTCAAATTTAATAAGTTCTGAGAATGTTTCTGCTAGTAAGTCTTCTCCATTATAAAATTGTTTGGAAATAAGATCTATCCAGGCATCACAAAAATCACGATTGAAGCTATGTTTCTCACAGATTCTGACAACATTTTTGATGAGTGTTATTGGATCTAGTTTTGTTCCCGTGTCTAATATTTCTTGTTCTTTTTGTCTTTGAATATCTTGCCTTAAAATTGGTTTATAGTGTATTTTTGTTTCAGAATCTATTAAGGCATCTAAAGACGCGGGCGCAACATAAGATTCGTCAGTAGATTTTTGTGCAAAAATTTTCACACCTTTTTCGGTTTGTTCTGATCGAATGATATAAGCATCTTCACCAAGTATTTTTTTCGCTTGTTCAAAAGCATCGCGCATGGAAGAGCCAATAAATTCTGATTGAGCCATAGTAAAGACAAATAAAAAGCGTCTATCTATAGTGTGAGCGAATTCACTATATTTGTACAGAGTATGTTTATTGATTGTGACGTACCGCACCCATATGTGCTGTACCACGTTTTTTTGCAAGGTTTATTTGGTATTGACGGTCTCGTGCTGTTTTCAGTTGTTTTTCGGTTCTTTTGCCATAGCAAAATGGACACGAAACACCGTGTTCATAAAGGTCTGATTCTCTATCTTTTTTTGATAACGGTTCGCGACAAGAACCGCACGTTTTATAATCTGTAAGCTCTAGCCCGTGATTAACCACAACACGATGATCAAACACATAACACCCACCATCCCAAAGACTTTTTTCTTTTGGGGTTTCTTCTATATATTTTAAAATACCACCTTTTAAATGGTAGACATCGTCAAAACCTATATGACGCATATATGCCGTCGATTTTTCACACCGAATGCCGCCAGTACAAAACATAGCAACCTTCTTACCCTTCCATTTTTCATAATTTTCCTCAACAAAACGTGGAAAATCGGTAAACTTTTCTATTTCAGGGTTAATGGCATTTTTAAATGTGCCAACGCGATATTCATAATCATTACGTGTATCAACAACAACCGTATCTGGATCAGATATTAATACGTCCCATTCTTTAGGATTCAGATAAGTGCCCTTTTTATGATTAGGATCTAATCCCTCTACACCAAGGGTGACGATTTCTTTCTTAAGTTTTATCTTCAAGCGGTAAAAGGGTAAATCATCTGAAAAGGATTCTTTATATTCTAGCCCGTTAAAACCAAGTATGTTGACAAGGTAATTTTTAATAACATCTATAGCTTCACGTTTTCCAGCGATTGTACCGTTTATACCTTCACGCCCCAATAATAAGGATCCAACAATGCCATGACTATGACATAAATTGAAAAGGTCAGTGCGCACATCCTTAAAATTAGGAAACCTTTTAAATTCGTATAATGCCGCAACGACAATCATAGTGACCTCTTTATAATTTAAATTCATTACAAAATTTGGTCGGACCGGCGGGATTTGAACCCACGACCCCTACCCCCCCAGAGTAGTGCGCTACCAGGCTGCGCTACGATCCGAATAATTCTGGTGCTGAAGACAGGAATTGAACCTGCGACCTACTGATTACGAATCAGTTGCTCTACCAACTGAGCTACTTCAGCATACTATATATATACATAAATCTAAAGTTTTTTGCTATAGCATTTTAGTATTGTTCTGCATCCCATTAGGGACAATTAGTCAAAAGGTAGGGCGTATTATGATCTTAAAAATCAGTTGTCGTTGTGTTTTTTGATTGATCTGCATAAATATTCAATGAATTATATTTAAATTATTAAAAACAGACAAAAAATTAACTACTTATTAACTATGTAAGAATATATTATAAACTATAACAACGCTCACCGAGGAAAATTATGAAAAAGCGTATATTCACATCATTATTATTAACTGGAGCTGTTTTCACATGCTCACAAACTGTTTTTGCACGGCCAGAGGAAAATAATGTTGCTGTGCAAGGAATTATTGCTGAACTGAAAGATAATATAGCCCAGTTGGAAGCAATGTATAAATCAGGTGTTGGCCAGGATGCAATAAATGCAGACAACACAGTAGCACCCTTAGATAAGGAAGACGTAGCACCTTTAGCTTCGGATAGCGTACACGTAGAAGAAGATGCGCCAGCCGCTCCAGCTATTGCGCCTGCAGTACACAAATTATCAAAAATGCAGGAGATCATAAAAAGCTATATGGAAGCGCCAGATGCAACAACGCGTATGGTAGCAGAAAAAGCAGTACGCGCAGAGTTTGAGGTTGACCATCGAAATGCTTGTTTTGAAACGGTCAAATATATTCAAGACGGCGGGAAAGGTAATGAAGCAAAATTTGGGACACTTTTTAGTTTGATGGATATGGACCCACGTTATGCAACTAAGGGTAATAAAGATATTTTAAAAGGTATCCAAGAAGGCGTTGAAATGCGGGAAAAAGATGCTCGTGGCGTTTACGCCAAGAAAAAAGTTGTTTTGACTGCTGAAATGCTTTGTCAAAAATAAGATATTGTCTATTTTAACTTAAAGTCAGTAA
>DPKF01000013.1:0-4656 GCA_003542655.1 Holosporales bacterium | reverse complement strand
ATCTGCATTTAACGTGCATGCGATTTTAATTATATCGAATCGTGTGCCAAACGATACTGGCAATTAGAAGTTATCTATAGCTAAAAGAAAGCAGAATTTATGTTATCACTTATTAACCTATCCAAAACATTTGGTCATAAGGTTTTATTTAAAGATTTAACCCAAACAATCTCTCAAGGTGCCCATGTTGCACTGGTTGGTGCCAATGGTGCTGGTAAAACCTCACTCCTTAATATTATTTGTGGTCTTGACAAGTGCGACAGCAATGGTCAAATTGTTATCCCTAAAGGCTTTAAAATTGGTTATTTGCCCCAAGAAATTAATCCAAACCCTAAACATTCCCTTTTTGAAGAAGCGTTAAGCGGGCATTCAGACTTGTATCCACTGCATGTAAAACGTGACGTTGTCTTAAAGCAGATGGAAGAAAATTACACTGAAGAAATTCACCATGTGTATGAACAGGTTGAAAATGAGTATCAAAATTTAAACGGTTATCAATTAGAAGGTGATGCCGATAAATTACTGAAAGGTCTTGGGTTTTTAGAAAAAGATTTACAGCGTAATCCAAAAGAATTTTCTGGTGGTTGGCGTATGCGTTTAGAATTAGCCAAAGTTCTTGTCAATCAGCCCGATGTTTTAGTATTAGACGAACCAACAAACCACTTAGATCTTCCTAGTTTAATGTTTTTGGAAAACTATTTAATCAACTTTAAAGGCACATTGTTATTTGTTTCTCATGATCAAGATTTATTGGATCGTTTGGCAAAAAAAGTTTTATATTTACGTGATGGGAAAATTTCTGAGTATACGGGAAACTTCTCATCTTTCTTGGAACAGCATGCCCTAGAAAAAGAACAAGCTGCAGCCCAGCATGAAAATTTAAACAAAAAAATTGAACATAATCAAAAATTCATTGATCGTTTTGGTGCGAAAGCATCTAAGGCAACGCAGGCACAGAGCAAACAAAAAGCTGTGGATCGACTAAAATCTATGCAATCAACAATTGAAATTGAAGGTAAACAAGCAGCCCCGCATATTAATATTCCTTTGCTTAAACAAAGTGTGAAAAATGTTTTAACAATTGAAGATATGACCGTTGGTTATACTGCACCCTTAATTAAAAAAATAAAACTGATGGTGCAGCGTGGGCAAAAAATTGCGATTGTTGGTGCAAATGGAATTGGCAAATCGACTATTTTAAAAAGTTTGATTGGTGAAATTCCTTTACTTGAGGGGTACGTTAAACAAGGTGAAAATGTTCAGTTAGGCTATTATGCGCAAAGTCAGCTGGATCAATTAAATTTATCTGCCTCAGCCTTTGATAACGTATTAGAATCTAATGGTCTATTAACAGAGGGTGATGTTAGGCGGATTTTAGGCAGTTTACTGTTTAAAGATCAAGATGTTAGAAAACCTGTTGCTGTTATGTCGGGCGGGGAGAAAAGCCGTGTTGGGTTAGCCTGTATGATTGCTAAAAAAGCCAACACCCTTTTAATGGATGAACCTACCAATCACCTTGATTTAATTTCACAAGAAAATTTAGCCGATTCTTTAATAAAATACCCTGGAACGCTTATATTTGTAAGCCACGATCGCCGCTTTATTAATCGTATTGCAACCCATGTGCTTGGTGTTAAAAGTAATGGGCAACATCTTTTCGTGAAAGGGAATTTAGATGCCTTTTTTGAAGATGCGCAGCGCTTAAAGTTTGATCTGATGCAATAAAAACTGTTTAAAGGTTATCTTTAAACCGCCTAGCGGAAATCTAAAGAATAAGTTGTGCGAAAAAACCCAACATAATTTCGTTGTATCTCATTTTATATTGGTTTAGCTATAGATAATTTACAGCTCTGGTTAATTTCTCTTGCGCTATTAAGTACACGTTGTCTTTCTTCTTCTCTAAGTTGATCCTTTTCTGGTGACCAATTTTCAAGTTCAGTTTTGAAAAATTGAGCATTTTCATGAATTGCCTGAGCATAGATATTAAGCTTTTCTGTTAATTCTTCTGATACATTTTCAAAAATAGGTTTGCGAAGGTAGTCGAGAACAAACTGGTGCGCTTGTTGAACGACATTTTGCACATTTTGTAAATTTGTATTCATTATGTGCAAGGCATGAGGAACACGTTTTTCTCTTGCTCTATATCTTAATGTATAAGCCATTGTTTTGTGCGAACCTGCATAATCATAGATGCCATTGCCAACAAGAAACCCTCTAAAATCACTATCCTCTAACACCAGTTCTCTTGGATCCATTACACGAAAATCAATAACTTTAAGTTTTGGCGGAATATCACCACAGGAAATAAAGCCAAAATTTTCTGGATTGTTAAGCAAATCACACAGGCGCATAATGCGTGTCAGAATGTCTAGTGTGGCTTGCTGATTCATGAAATTGGTTGCAACTTTATCTTCTGTCATTTCATCTTCAACAAGACTCCAGTCTGTATCATGCCCCTCTTTTTTAATAGATTTAATAACAGAATGTAATGTTCCCCAGATACTTTGTCCATATTCGGCGTCATTTCCTCGGCCTAAATCTCCGGCTGCCTTATGAAAAACATTAAATTCTCCCCTTTTAGTTTTGCTTACAAAACTGGCATCTAATGTTGCAATGTATACATCTTCAGGACTTTTTTCAAAAAAGTGCACTTCACACCCAAAACCAAGAAGTTCTAAAATTTTATAGGCTAATAGCTCTTGTGGATTTACTAGTTTTGGTGCTGTACTTTTTTCTGATAAGCGTCCTTCAGAATGTGTTTTCACATGGTAGAGTAGGGTGGTTTCATCAGGAAATGTTACTTTAATACGTTCCCCAAGTTGTACGCCACCTTGTTTATCTAATGATTCTATTGTTTTAGCCTCTGGATATAGTTCAGTGAAATATTTGATAGCCAGCATATCGAGACGATCAGCATGTACGGCTTCTCTTTGCCCCCTTATTACTGCTACGGAACCGTATAAGGCCATAAACTCTTCGTCAAATCTTTTCTTCAGCAAACAATTCATTTTGTTATGAATAACAGATATAGCTCTTGATTTCTGCGGTGCATCAAATGCAAGAGTAGGGTCTGCAAAAACATGCCATTCTATTCCCCATGAATTAATAATGTCTTCACCAATGAGGGCAGCAAATCGTTCTTTGGTTAAAACCTCTGCCTGTCTTTGAGATACAAGCTGCCCTGGCGTTGGTTCAACAGTTGCTGTTGGCGCTAATCGCTGAGGTGTTTTTAAATCCGTACTTGTTGCATCATATGCAGTTGAACAGTAAAGCTGTGCACAAAGCGTTGCCAGAATTAGAAAAATAATTTTAGATACTTTTTGCATTATTAACCTCTTGTTAGAAATGTCATTTCCTTACTTATACCATGTTTATTCAGATAGATCTATTTTTTATCAGAAAATTGTGGGCGTTGTGTACCTCAATCATCAGCTATTATTTAGTGACCAATTTATGGTTGTGGTACCCTTAAACGTAAAAAATACCTACGCTTCAAACAATGTGAATCGATATTAATAAATAATTAATTATTTTAATGGTATCTTATATTAAGGTGCTTTTTTATGTATTATTATGGACTTTATTTATATTCTAACTCTAATTCTAATTGGCTTCTTATTTTGTGTATTACTGCCACTGTTACTATTATTTTATGCAATTAGTTTGTCAAACAAAATAAAGTTTTTAAAAATACAGGTTGATAAAATAACGCAGCATGTTTTCTCTGCGCGAGAAACAGAATACGAATCAGATCCAGAATCTGAACTTCAGGAACAAACGACTGTTGAGGAAGAAAGCGCTCAACCACAACCAGAATTCATCGTAGAAGAGCCTATAGAACAGATTATTCAGCAATCGAAAACCATACATGAAACAAATCAAAATTTAGAAAAAGCATTTGGCACCAAGATGACCGCTTGGATTGGCGGCATTGCGCTAATGTTTTCAGGGTTTTACCTTGTAAAATATTCAATAGAGCATAGCATATTAACGCCATTTGTGCGTATTATTATTGGGGCAATTTTTGCCTTATGTGCACTTGGCGCTGCGCACTATATCCATTTAAAACCCAATTTTTCAAACGGCAATACAATTTCACAATCATTATCTGGCGCCGGTATTGCCACATTATATGGCTGTTGCTATGCCGCTGGTAATTTGTATAATTTATTATCAAATACCCATACTTTTATTGGTATGGCAATTGTCACGGTTATTGCTGTTTTATCATCCCTTAGGCATGGTCCCTATGTTGCCCTACTTGGTTTAATCGGCGGATTTTTAACGCCTGTTTTTGTTGGATCAACAGAGCCATCTGCACCCCTATTTTTTGGATATTTATATTTGTTATTTAGTGGTTTAATGGTTGTTGCACGTCAAAAAGGGTGGTGGAAATTATCACTTTTGAATGTAACAGGTGCTTTGGTATGGTCTATCATGTGGGGTGTAAAATATCCACATGATCTTATTTGGGTAAACGTTTTCCTATTCCTTACATTTATGACGATTAGTGCCATTACGCACGCTGTTGTAACGCCACTTACACGTAAGAATATTTTTGCAATAACGCCGGTTCAATTATTAAGCTATGGCGGGATGACAGTATGCTTATTGGTGATTGCATCATTTTCTGTAACCATACAATTTACCCTTCAG
>DPKF01000064.1 GCA_003542655.1 Holosporales bacterium | reverse complement strand
GACATAGGGTTATTTGATTTTTCCAATTTAATAAGCGTCAAGCATGCAGCTTCCCTATCATTTTTTCCTATTTGTGATTCTGCCATCCCCAATTTTGCCTCTATAATTTGCGGAATAATAGCCTTATCACTTTTCAGAACAGCATCAAAAGCTGCGGATGATTTTTCCCAACACCCAATCTGATTATAAGCAGCACCAATTTTTAAATTAGCATCAGTAACCAACGTTTCTTGAGGATTATCCGCAACAAATTTTTCTAAAGTTTTCACACCAGAACGTACATTATTTTTCAGCTCTACCAAGGCTTCTTCAAACATGGTTTGAATTGTATTTTTTTCAGAACCTATAACGTCTTTTACACTTGCGATGCCAGATTTTTTCACATTCTTCATATCATTTTGCAAATGTTCAACCATGTTGGTCAGGCGTTGCACTTCTTCACGTAGCAATGCAACTAAGTCTTCGGGCTCCTTCTCTTCCGCTTGATCCGCTTTCCACTTCAACTTTTGATTATAAAGCTCAACTTTTTTATCCAAAATTTCTTGTTCTTTCTCAATCTCCTCACTTAATTGCTGTAATTCGCTATTATCAGCTTTTTCAGCTTCTGCCGTTTGGGTATCCGAATTTTTCTCAGCAGATTTCACATCCTTTATGGCATTATCGACAGGAAGAATTGCATCTTTTTGAACCTGTTCTGGAGCATGTTCTTGTTTTTTTACATACGTTTGTTTCAAAAGTTCATTATATCGTTCAACTTTTGCATCCAGAAGTTTTTGCCCTAACTCTATGCCACTCTTGATTTCATCTAAATTTTCGACAATTGGCTCTGCACAACAAAAAATTGTACTCATAATAAAACAATATAAGATATATATATTCATTTTGTGACAGTCCTTATACATTAAATCTAAAGTGAAAAATATCACCATCTTTAATCAAATACTCTTTACCTTCTATACGCATCTTGCCCTGTGCTTTGGCGCCGGATTCGCCATTAAAATCAATATAATCCTTATAAGCAATCGTCTCTGCACAAATAAATCCACGTTCAAAATCGGTATGAATTTCACCTGCACCTTGTGGTGCTTTATATCCTTGATGGGTTGTCCAGGCGCGCGCTTCCTTTGGACCAATTGTAAAAAAAGTCAACAACTGCAAAAGGTCATAACCTTTTTTAATAATTTGATTTAAACCCGTCTCTTTAAGACCAAGACTTTCTAAAAATTCTAGTTGTTCTGCATCACTTTCCAGTGTTGAAACTTCTGCTTCTATATTTGCTGAGATCACCACAGCACTAGCATTAGTCTCCTTTGCATAGGCAAATACTTTTTGTGAAAAATCATTTCCATGTGCGGCATCATCTTCCGCCACATTACACACATATAAAATTGGTTTTGTCGTCAACAATTGCAGTTCTTGAAAAGTTTTTTCTAAATAATCTGGAATTGCAGAAACGCGTGCTGCTTGTCCCGCCTGTAATACTGGCAACACTATAGCAATACATTCTAAAGTTTCTTTGGCTTGCTTATCCCCACCCTTTGCTCTTTTTTCTAAAGCATGCATTCGTTTTTCTAAAGATTCCATGTCAGAGAGCATAAGCTCTGTTTCAATCGTTAACAAATCACGCAAAGGATCGACAGAACCATCCACATGTGTAATATCGTCATCTTCAAAACAACGCAGCACGTGGATAATAGCGTCACAAGCACGGATATGGCCTAAGAACTGATTTCCAAGCCCCTCGCCTTTTGATGCACCTTTCACAAGCCCTGCAATATCGACAAATTCCAACTGCGTTGGAATAATTTTTGCAGAACCTGCAATTTTTGCAAGTTTTTCCAAACGTTCGTCAGGCACACCAACGCGGCCCGTATTAGGCTCTATCGTGCAAAACGGATAATTGGCAGCCTGGGCTGCAGCTGTGCGCGTTAATGCATTAAAAAGTGTTGATTTTCCAACATTTGGAAGCCCAACAATACCGCAGTTAAATCCCATGACTATACCAATTTCTTTTAATGTTTAACTTGCTTTTTCTAAAACGTTACGACGCATACCCAGTGCTGATAGATAAATTTCCAACATTTCTTCTTGTTCAGTTCTGTCTTCAGGCTTCATCTTACGCATACGAACAACAGTCCTAATAGTTTTAATATCAAACCCCTCGGCTTTTGCTTCACTATAAACATCTTTAATATGCTCACCAAGCTGCATTTTTTCTTCTTCTAAACGCTCTATTTTATCAATAATAAGGCGTAATTGATCAGCAGAAACACCACCCATATTCATAACTTCCATTTTTAAATCCTTTACATTATTCTTAAGGTTAGAGGATAACCAAAAAGAGCGCAAAATGCAAATAAATGATAATGGTGTTATCTTTGTTTTTCAATCTTTTTCCACCTTCATGAAAGTAACCGCTGTTGATGAAATGACGGGAATCGAGGTACATATTTCTTGTCCTAAAAATTTAACACAAGCTGAAATGAAAAAAAATGCGTTACAAAAACTTGTCTACGTTTTAAAAAGGAATACTCAAGATGTCTGAGACCTATAATATTGGCTTAAAATCAGAAGCTTTGGCAAAGGACTTTCTTGAACAAAAAGGATACAAAGTAATAAATGAACGCTATCGCGGCGCTTCAGGGGAAATTGACCTCATCTCAACAAAAGAAACGTGTTTAGTTTTTGTAGAGGTCAGATACCGAAAAAAGAATAGAAATGCCATTGAATCCATCACTTTACTGAAAAAACAACGTTTAACAACTGCTGCACAGCACTTTATTGCAAATAATAGCGACCTTATAAAGAATTACCCTTTTATTCGCTTTGACGTTGTTTTATTATCCAAAGACAGTAGCATGATTCAACATATAGAAAATGCATTTGGAGAAACATTATGAATAAAAAAAGTATTTTAACAATAACGCTCAGTGCAATCGCTTTATCAGGATGTGCCGCACCCTTTATTATCGCCGGTGGCGGGGCTGTCGGTGCCATGGCATTAAAAGATAAAGGTATATCTGGCACAATAAACGATAATGCTATCAATGCTGCCATTGCAGCGCACCTGCACCAAAAATCATCAGAACTTTTTACACAAGTAGATGTTGATGTCTACATGGGAGAAGTGCTTTTAACAGGCTTTGTAAAAGATCCATCCATAAGCACTGATGTTGAAAAAATTGCATGGAAAACAGGTGGTGTTAGAACTGTTTACAATCATATTCAAACATCAGAGGCTGCATCGTTATTAGATTTTACAAATGATGCGTGGATTACAACAAAACTTAAAACAAAATTCTTAACTGAAGAAGGCGTTAATAGTTTAAACTATTTTATGAAAACCATCGCTGGCACTGTTTATATTATGGGAACAGCTGAATCGAAAGCAGAAATGGAATCAGTTAAAGTTCTTTTATCCACAACAAATGGCGTCAAACAAGTTATTAGTTATATCAATGTTAAAGACATGCCGGACGCAACAGAGCCTCAACCTGAGGAACCAAAAGGCAGAATTGAAACAGGCGAATCATTAGATTAAGATGATTACACAAACAGCACAGCATATTGAACTGTTCAAACACAAGCAAATAGAAGGAACGCTTGCGCCGTGCTGGTTGCTCACTGGTGATATCACTGTTCAAAAGGCCGATTTTGCAAAAGAACTTGCCAAAGAAATGCTGTATAAAAACGATACACAGCAACATGGGATGCCCAATTCGTTGATAGATAAACAAATTGAAATGGGCTGCTATCCAAATTATTTATATATCGAACGCCCCATACAAGATGATGGCACCCGTGCACGTGAAATAAATGTTGAAACAGCAAAAAGTATTAAGAAGTTTTTAGAAAAAAAATCGGCTGTACTTGGATGGCGTGTCATTATTGTTGATGCCATCGATGATATGAATCGCTTTGGTGCAAATGCCCTATTAAAAATATTAGAAGAACCACCAACCAAAACATTGCTGCTTTTGCTGTGCCATCAACCAGGCACAATACTGCCCACAATACGATCCAGATGCCACGTACTTGCTTTAAAAGATGATACAACAAATACTGAAAATGCTATTTTAAAAGAAAAATTTGAAGCCGTGTTATCGCAAGTTCTTCAAGGCAACACTTCAGAACTAGAAATGTTTACCAACACTGTTATAGAACAAGACAAATCGCTTCAATCATTTTTCGCATGCGTTTTAACACAACTGCATAAATGGATTATGCAAGATGAAAAACCAAAATTTGTGACTGTTCAGCCTTTAGAATTTTGGGTAAATGCGTACAAAGCTGTGAATACATTTTTTAATGCCTTTAAAGACGCGCATATAGACCCTAAGCAGACAGTGTTAGCCACATTCATACTGCTAAAAGATCCAAATGCTGGTGATTTTAGTAATTTAATGTAACTAATTGAAGATAGCATGTATAAATTTGTTTCTTTTTTCGTGTTAACTTGCTCTTTTGCAAACTCACTTTACGCCAATACAAAAGTGATCGTGTTATCACCTATTGTGATTCAAGATAAAAAAAAGCAACAATCTTTATCAGGAAAAAAAATTAAAACGAACAATAAAATTTGCCCTATAAGTTCAGCTTTAAAAAATAATAATACTGTCCTCTTATCAAGCCAAGGTAGCGGATATGACACTATTTCTTTACGTGGCGTTATGCAAGAAAATTTGCAAATCTGGGTTGACGGTATACCGTTTCAAAATGGTGCGAGCCCTATCTTTAATTTGGCCCAAATTCAAATGCAAGAAAATCAAAATCTTTCCATTGAGTCTGGCCCCCTATCTGCAAAACGGGGGATGAATTCATTTCTAGGCGTTATTGATCTACAGACAAAAGAAGCAGAAGGAGAAAATTCAGCATCAACTTTTTTTGAAATGGCACGTCATAATACCTTTAAATACGGCGGCACCGCATCTGGGACAATCAATAGAACAAGCGGCTCCATTCATGCTTCAAGGTCAACAAGTAATGGAAAAGTAAGCTTTGCCAAACGAATGAGTGAGAACAATCCAATTCTTAGACAAAGTGATTTTATGCATCAAAACACTGTAGCAACACGGATTGATCATCAAAATGATGACTGGCAATTAAGCTTGTTTGGACGTAGTGGAAATTCAAATATGTCTTATAAAGTATTACCAGGCTATGGGCCTTTAGATTATAGAGCAAAAGAATATTACCAATTAATAAGAACAGTCCTCAAGAAAAAAACAGGGGTTTGGCAACCTTCACTCGGCGCAGGTCAGGCAAACTTCAAACGAAAAGACTATATACAGCAAAACAATACGCAAGATACGAAATCGCTCTCGACCGTCAAATATTTTAATGTTGATAATATTTTAACTGTATCTAACAACTATCACATACAGGCGAATGCCTCCCTTCTTCAAGAAAACTATAAGAATTTCACAACAAATTATGGCAATGCATCTTATAAAAAAAATAGGACATTTTTTAATATTGGTCATATTATTCACTTTGATAACACGTTAATGGAAATGTGGACAGCGATTGATGGCTTGCGTGATGGAAAAAGCAATATAGACTTTCAAGCGCTTATTCAACAACAGATTTGTTCATGCTTAACAGGCATCATAAGTGGCGGAACAGCTTCAAGAAACCCATCACTGTATCAACTATTTGATACCTATTCTGGCAATAAAAATCTTTTACAAGAAAAAGCCTTGGGTGGCGATATTGGTTTACACTATAAGGAAAACAATCACCAAATTACCCACAGTTATTTTTACTACACTATTAAAGATAAAATCACTGGTTTTTTAAATAACCAAGGACGCTATACGTATATCAATCAAGACTTTGTCAAAATGTATGGCTTAGATACCGCCTACCAATATCAATATAAACAATGGAAATTAAGTTTAGAGCATTTATACACAAGAACACGTGATAATAATGGAAAACGCTTAATCAAAGTACCAACGCATAAAATTATGGCAAGTGTTGAATTGGACTTTCAAAATAACCTAGGTGATATCAGATTATCTTTTAATCATATGGGGGGATTTGTCGACAAAGAAAACCCTTCTTCTCCTCAAAAAAAACAACCCAACATTACAACAGTTGATATAGAAAGCACCTGCAATATTGATAAAAATATATCATTATATGGTGCCATTGAAAATATTTTTAATGCACGGTATGAATTTCCATTAACCTATCAGGCCGGTGGATTAAATATGAAATTGGGCGTTCGGATAAAGTTATAAAAAATATAGCTGGTCAAATTAGTTTTAAAATATCTTTTGCGACCGTTAAGACAACTTCTACCAGAATCAATATAATAATAATCCACTCTAGAAAAGATGAGTGAGAATGATTAAGTTCTGAGGATAGAAAGTTATGCAATTCATGCACAGTATCAAGGCGCTTATTTAAAACTTCAAGACGGTTATGTAAATCCATATATGTAGCGGACATTAAATAATACGGCTCATAATTTGGACGCCGCCAGAAAAAATCTGGGGCATCAAGTAAATCGCAATCTAAATTAATACTGTTTCGTTCTTGAAATAAAGCACCAATTAATTGGGATAATTTACGCCTCGATAAAGTTGTTTTTCCATGTTTTTTAATTTGTTCGGGTAAAAAACGTGTTTCATTAATCGTTTTCAAAACAGATTGTTCAAATGTTTTTAATTTAACAGATTGCGCTAACCCATGTGAAAAAGAAAAACGAATGTATACATCTTGAGATTCTAATTCAATTAAATCATCTTCATGATGTATTTTTGTATTATCGCTGTATTGTACCTTGCATTGATCCCTAACAAAAGCATTTAAAGTACCAGATGCAACTTCCTGACAGAGGGAAAATGTTTTATCCTCCAGCGTTTTAGTGCTATTCCAAATGACATAACAACCATAGGAAAAAACAAAAACATCACTTTGAGCGCCAAAATCGATATGCAAAACATCTTCAAACAGATTGAAAGTGATATTTTTTTTATGCAAATTTTGCATTAACGCATCTAAATTATAAGATGCGGCCGAACAATGAGAAGAAACAAACATAAAAAAGTAAGTT
>DPKF01000088.1 GCA_003542655.1 Holosporales bacterium | reverse complement strand
TTAAAAAAATTAATGCCTTATACCTACAAATGTAACATTTTTATTTAAACAAACTACATTGGCTTATTTTTTCGACTCAGGCAAATGCGTTTAAATAATAAACATTTTATAATCAATCACATAAATTATTTCCCAATTCTTCGTGTATCTCTTCTTTACCTTCGTGTATCTCTGTGCAATTATACATTACACAAAGTTTCACAAAGAAAAACACAACGAGCTACAGAGAGAATTTGCCAAAAAAAACTTAACCATTTTATTTTTAGGTACGCATTTTTATGCTTAGTAACCCATCATAATCAATGGCCAAAATAAAACCAATATTTTATGATTGTATTATTTTTGATTAAAAAATGAAGTAATTTTTAACCAATAAAACATATTTGTAAAAGTGTTACATACCAATAGCCACAAAATTGAAGGAATTTAATGCAATTGACCCGCTGCCGGTTGTTGCAATTCTTCCAACACTAAATCCAATTTCATCGCCATCATTAAGCCATAGAAAAACGTGCATAGCAGAACTTTGTTTATCATTTGTATTTGCCCCTTTTAAAAATAATTTAGATGAGTCCATAACTATGGTATTCCGTGAAACTCCAAAAACATAAGTATCTATAGCTGACGGTGTAAAACTAAAACTTAAGGCAATATGAAAATACCTACTAACAAATTTCTGTGAAGGATCACCACTTGTATATTTCAATTTTGTTGTTGCTAATGGAGTCGTTACAGGAGCACCGCCCGAATCAAGCGTAAAATAGTCATTTTTAAAGTCAGTAGCCGCCAAAGGTAAAACAACTGGAGACATACCGTCTGTGCCAACGTTACCCGTTTTATTTCCACTTGAAAAAGTAAGAGGTATTACAATACCTCCATCACTATATAAAGTTCTAATATAACTTAACTCTGCCATAGGAATCATTAAACGCCCTGCTGGCGTTAAATCACCTGTAAATGTTTTCATTCCAGCAATGGTTTGGTTGGTGGTAAGATCCACATAGCCACCTCCTGAGGCTGCTATTGCCACCCAAGCAGTTCCATTCCAATAATAATAAGAAGTTAAATCGGTGTCAAACACTAGCATCCCTTTCTCCTTAACATCAGGTGTAATTAACAGTTCTGTCCCCAGCGTATTCCTTTCGGCGGTAGTTAATCTGGGTGGTAAAAATCCTTTATTTGATGCTTCAACATCAAGTAAGGAATTTGTATTAGGCGTTGTGGTTCCAATTCCCACTTGCGCAAAAGTACTTATATTAGTCATTAAAAATGCAATAAGCATTGCACTTAAAACTAATTTATTTTTAGTTTTCATATTTTTGATTTTAAAGTTAGTCATCGTTTAAATTTTCTCTTTTTCACAGCTAATTTTTATATCTTCAAAAATTTATTTTATTTGTTTTTCATAGAAAATTAACGCTTAATTAATGTTAATCAATAGCAACTAATGAGGTGTATTATTTTACATACAATTGTCTACTGCCATCTGCATCATATTCAATATGAAAATCTATTTGCAAAAGTCCTGCTTTACCAGCATAAGTGTCATCTGCATGGAGCGTAGCTCTAAAAACCCTGCATATAAGCATACTTGAAAGTGTTTTTTCACTTCCATCTATGCCGCTATCTGCTCCGCCACCATTGAATGCTGTAATTAAATGCTTGTTGGCATTAGCTGGCGCACCAATAAGACTGGTCTTGGAGGAACCATAAATTATATTGGTATTACCCAATACCTCCTCCAAGTTTGCCCAATTGTATTCTAGCCCCCAAACAACGCCTGTTCCAGCTGGCAAGTCGGATTGAGGAGCCCAATGCACGTGTGGAAAAATATTTGTATCGTACTTTCTGCCGTGCGGTATTTGCACCGTAAAAAATAACTCTTGTTCTACTGAACCTCCATCAAAGTAAAAAACATATACGCCACGGCTACCACTTACGTTTGACAGCTGACCAAATTCGGGTACGTAACCGGCAGCGCCAATTCTTGTAGATGTCACAGGGATTGTTAAGTCATCATACCTTGTTGCAGTACCTTCGTAACTTAGTGAGCCATCTGCTTCAATATAGGTATTGTTGATGCCGTCACCAATACGGGTATTGCCTGCATTATCAATGTGCATTCTTTCGTTTCCGGCTGTTGTAAATCGTATTTTATCTTCATCAGCAGTTTTTTCAACTTCAACCCTGGTATCGCCATCGGCATCCATAATTTTATTTGGGGCGTCTGAAGACAACTCTTTCCATGCACTTCCATCTCTAAACCAAAAACTTTGTGTATCCGTATCAAACACCAAAAGCCCATTTGCAGGAGTTGAAATCGCTGTTCTATCGCTTGTCAACATTCTTGGTATTAAAACACCTTTTGCATTTGACTGTATGTCTAACATTGCACTTCCATGGGGCTCTGTGGTTCCAATGTCCACTTGCGCAAAAGCGCTTGTATTAACCGTTAAAAATGCAATAATCGTTGCACTTAAAACATATTTATATATTGTTTTCATTACCGTTAATTTTTGATTTTCTATTTATTGATGATTTTAAAAGTTTCTTTGCCCAATGCCGATTCAACAACCACCAAATAAACCCCTTTTGGATGATGGAAAGGGATTGCAATCACATTTTTGTTGATCATATTGCCGTTTACCTGTTTTATTTGCTGTCCTAACATATTGTAGATACTGATGTTGTTTACTTGCAAATCGTTTTTAGTCCTTACAATCAAACTGCCGTTTTCGTGATAATAAACAGTCGTTTTTTCAACGGAAATGCCAAAATCCGGGTTTAAATCCTCAGCAACAATGGTGGCTGTTTTATCTTTAAAAACAAGTCTAAATCGGTCTAAATACGTTCCCGGCGGCAAATTTGGGTTAAAACTGCCTTTGGTTAAATCGTAAGTAATATTTGCCAGCATATCTTTAATATACACTTTGCCCGTAAAGTTTTCAACGCCGTCTAACATGATGGTATGTTCCCCCTCTTCCTTAATAATAAATCCCAAATCAAATTCATCATTTTCATTAAAAGCATTCACGCCTTGTATCACATATTTTTTTGTAAAGTCCTTTTCAATAATAAAAAACAATTCATCTTCTCTTGGCCCCGACATTAAAGCATCGTAACCGCGGTTATAGTTTAAATTGGCTGGAGAATTAGGCACAAAACCCAAAGCCAATTGCCGGTGAAACTTTTCGGGATCTTCATAGCCAATTCTTATGATGCTTTTATTTTCGGGATTGGTTTTTTGTTCACTTTTAGTATTGGGACTTTTATAAAAATAAGAATCAGTACCACCTTCCGTCATAAATTTTCGTTGGCCATTGTTAAAAACAATGGAAGTCCCTGCTCCTGTGGCCCTTACAAAAAACCCTTGTGCAACGGCAATATATTGTGTAGGAGGTTTTCTATCATCCATATTACCTATACCTCCAATTAATGTGGAAGCCGTTGTAGGAAGCGCTGAAGCAAGTGTGCCGGTTGTTAAATTTAGTGTTGCATAACCGCCTAAATAATCAGATAAATAATGAGTCGGAGAACCTCCATCTACCCAAAAATATAAAACATCAAAAACATCTAAATTTTCAGTGATAAATATATCAGCATCCAAAGCCGAAGGATATGGATTTCCCAATAAAACACTTTGGCCTGCAGCAGTTAATGTGATTGTATATGTTCCATTATTTGGCAGACCTTTAAAAACATAATTTTGGTTTGCTGCACCGGTTCCTTTCATTGTAAAACCTTCTCCTGGTTTTATTGGGCTGTTTCGATAAATTTTAACCCAACCTGCATAACCTGTAGTATTTGGCGCATAAGTATACAACCACCTTTCACTTATGGTATTAACTGCTCCGTCAAGTCCTGTGGTAAATCCAAATGGAGTTGGTACAAAAGGATCTGTAGCTTCATAAAACAAACCTTCATTTAATTTAAATGTTCCTGCAGTAGTCGTTACCGGCGATGACCAATAATTATAGCCAAACTTAGAGGTAATTCCTTGTTGATCCCTCAGCAATTTACCAGTGCCTGTATTGGCATTCGTTCCAGGATGTGTTTGCAATAATTGCGCTTCGCCCACCAAACGTAAATCGCCGTTGGTAAGCGTTACTGCATTTGCAACTTTCAATTCAAAAGCATTAACAACAGAAACACCCGAGGAAGTGCTATTTACAACCAAATTATAAAAGTGCACTTTATTTGAAGAACCTTTAATTTCTTGAATTGAAGAACCAGTAAAATGGGTTGTACCACTTGCAGGAATTTCAGTTGTTCCGTTATTGACAAAATTACCTTTTAAATATAAATTGCCATCGTTATTATGTGAGCCATCATTTGTATATTCATTGCCAAAATAAACATCTGTACTACCCAAAATTTTCAAGGTACCTTTGTTTACAATTTGACCAAATCCAAGAGATTTACAAAGAAAAAACAAAACGAAGAAAAATAAGTAATTTTGTTTCATAACTTTGTAGCTTTAGTTAGTAACTGTAAATTTAAATAAACAGCACGATTTATTAAATGATATTCGTCATACATTAAACAAATATTTCGTTTTAACCATTTAACCCCTAGTTTATTAAAAATAATATGCAACAAAAACGACTTTTCCTTTTAGATGCCTACGCCTTGATTT
>DPKF01000006.1 GCA_003542655.1 Holosporales bacterium | reverse complement strand
CTTACAAAACTGGCATCTAATGTTGATATGTATACATCTTCAGGGCTTTTTTCAAAAAAGTGCACTTCACAGCCAAAACCAAGAAGTTCTAGTATTTTATAGGCTAATAATTCTTGGGGGTTTACCAACTTTGGCGCTGTGCTTTTATCAGATAAGCGTCCTTCAGAATGTGTTTTAACATGGTAGAGTAGGGTGGTGCCATTAGGAAAAGTTACTTTAATACGTTCACCAAGTTGCACGCCACCTTGTTTGTCTAATGACTCTATTTTTGTGGCAGCTGGATAAAGTTCAGTGAAATATTTGATAGAGATAATATCAAGACGTTCAGCGTGTACAGCTTCCCTTTGCCCCCTTATTCCTGCTAGGGAGCCGTATAAGGCCATAAATTCTTCATCAAATCTTTTTTTCAGCAAATAATTCATTTTGTTATGAATAACAGATATAGCTCTTGATTTCTGAGGCGCATCAAATGCGAGAGTAGGGTCTGTAAATACATGCCACTCTATTCCCCATGAATTAATAATGTCTTCACCAAGTACGGCAGAAAATCGTTCTTTGGTTAGAATTTCTGCTTGTCTTTGTGATACAAGTTGCCCTGGTGTTGGTTCAACAATTGTTGTTGGCGCTAATCGCTGAGGTGTTTTTAAATCAGCGCTTGTTGCATCATGTTCAGTTGAACAGTAAAGCTGTGCACAAAGCGTTGCCAGAACTAGAAAAATAATTTTAGATACTTTTTGCATTATTAACCTCTTGTTAGAAATGTCATTTCCTTACTTATACCATGTTTATTCAGATAGATCTATTTTTTATCAGAAAATTGTGGGCGTTGTGTACCTCAATCATCAGCTATTATTTAGTGACCAATTTATGGTTTTGGCACCCCTAAACGTAAAAAATACCTACGCTTCAAACAATGTGAATCGATATTAATAAATAATTAATTATTTTAATGGTATCTTATATTAAGGTGCTTTTTTTATGTATTATTATGGGCTTTATTAATAATCTAATTCTAATTGGTTTCTTATTTTGTATATTACCGCCACTGTTACTATTATTTTACGCAATTAGTTTGTCAAACAAAATAAAGTTTTTAAAAATACAGGTTGATAAAATAACGCAGCATGTTTTCTCTGCGCGAGAAACAGAATACGTATCAGATCCAGAATCTGCACTTCAGGAAAAAACGACTGTTGAGGAAGAAAGCGCTCAACCACAACCAGAATTCATCGTAGAAGAGCCTATAGAACAGATTATTCAGCAATCGAAAACCATACAAGAAACAAATCAAAATTTAGAAAAAGCATTTGGTACCAAGATGACCGCTTGGATTGGCGGCATTGCGCTAATGTTTTCAGGGTTTTACCTTGTAAAATATTCAATAGAGCATAGCATATTAACGCCATTTGTGCGCATTATGATTGGGGCAATTTTTGCCTTATGTGCACTTGGCGCTGCGCACTATATCCATTTAAAACCCAATTTTTCAAACGGTAATACGATTTCACAATCATTATCTGGCGCCGGTATTGCCACATTATATGGTTGTTGCTATGCCGCTGGTAATTTGTATAATTTATTATCAAATACCCATACTTTTATTGGTATGGCAATTGTCACGGTTATTGCTGTTTTATCATCTCTTAGGCATGGTCCCTATGTTGCCCTACTTGGTTTAATCGGCGGATTTTTAACGCCTGTTTTTGTTGGATCAACAGAGCCATCTGCACCCCTATTTTTTGGATATTTATATTTGTTATTTAGTAGTTTAATGGTTGTTGCGCGGCAAAAAGGGTGGTGGAAATTATCACTTTTGAATGTAACAGGTGCTTTGGTATGGTCTATCATGTGGGGTGTAAAATATCCACATGATCTTATTTGGGTAAACGTTTTCCTATTCCTCACATTTATGACGATTAGTGCCATTACGCACGCTGTTGTAACGCCACTTACACGTAAGAATATTTTTGCAATAACGCCGGTTCAATTATTAAGCTATGGCGGGATGACAGTATGCTTATTGGTGATTGCATCATTTTCTGTAACCATACAATTTACCCTTCAGAATTGGGGTCTATTTTATTTATTAGCACTTGCAACCTTAGTGCTGACCTATGTTAAGCCGACTCTATATAGTTATGCAACTTATATGCTGATACCCATCAGTGCGCTGATGTTATACATTTGGAATGAAAAATCGTTATCGTCATTTTTAATTGTTTTTACAGCTTTTGCCCTGTCCTATATTTTAGGTGGGGTTTTCATGCTTTTGAAAAACAAAAAGCCTAGCGTTGGTGCCATTATTACGGCTTTAGCTAGGGTCGCATATTTCGTTTGCTTGTTTTTATCCTTTGATAAACGGTCACAAAGCGCCGCTTTTATTTATGAACTTCCAGCACTTGGTATCAAGCTATTACACTCCTCAATTGACATAGGCATACCTTTTTTCTGGGATATACTGTTTATACCCCTTTGTTTGCCGATGGCATATTATGTATATCATCTTGTTAAAAAGAATCCACAGCTCACTGAAGAACAAAATATAATATGCGCGTCTTTTTTAACGGGTGTAACGCTTCTTTGTATGACTTATATACACTATCGTTTTGCAAATTATAAATTAAGTTATTTATATCCAGTTCTTGCCATTGCCTTAACATATTTAGGGCGTTTTTTCGAACCTCGGGTTTTGATATATCCGTTAATTCCACTGGGTTTATATGCCATTGTTCATACTGTTTTATCTGTATTAGAGTGTGAATCGGCTTTATCACAGAACGTTTTAGCGATAAAAAATATTAGTAAAGTATTTGCTAACGTGCCTATGCATCATATATTAGCAAAGGGTGCAACGGTTATATTGTTTGGATTTGCCGCTAAACAGCTTTCCGATCTTAAAGTACAAAGATTTTCAATTGTCTTTACCTGCGCTTTTGTTGCAGGGTCTGTCGCTGTGATGCATAATCTGATTGGTACGATGACGTATGACTTTAGTCGCGAAGCGCATCACCTTGTGTATTGCTTTTTATTATTAAGTTATATGGGGCTTAGTCTTCTATTTTATAAGTTAACAGCATATATTAAAAATAACGTCTTACACTATGCTGGCTACGTCCTATCCTTTATATCTATAATAGTCTTATTAAAGGATCATTTATTTTTCCATCCATGGCAGATGGCGCCAGTTTTTGGCTATTTGGGATGGAATACGCTATTGCTATTTTATGCACTACCTGCTTTGGGTATGTTCTTAACAGCCCTGCAGTGGAAACAAAATAATCATGAAATCGGGTCAAAAACAGCAGCGGGCTTTGCGTTGTTTCTAAGTATGGTTTGGCTTAGCCTGAATGTGCGTTATTATTTCCATAATCCATATCTTTTAAAAGGGCTTACAACCAATACAGAACTATATGCATACTCAGCGCTATGGTTGACAATTGGTTTGGCCTTGGTTGCACTGGGCATTAAAATGAAAAATCAATTGTTACGTGTTGCCTCATTAGCAATACTTTTGATTACAATTGGTAAAGTGTTTTTATTTGATGCATCCCACCTAGACGGATTATATAGAGTTGCCTCTTTCTTTGGACTTGGTATTTCTTTAATAGCACTTAGTTATTTTTACTCCAAATTTGTTTTTACCAAAACAGAATAACGAATTATTTTATGATGAATTCTAAATAGAAAAGACTATTATTGATGCGCCCTATGTTTCGGTGTTTTCTAATCTACGTCATTTGCAAGAACTGAGGCTTAAGCCTGTTAATAGATCCGCTATTTCATCAAAATCTCCACTGCAATGAAGCACGATATCACATCCGGCGTGCAAACATTTTTGTGCCTTTTCAACTGTGCTGCCTGATAAAGCTTTCATCGTAAGGCAATCACTAATAAGTGTTCCAGAAAACCCAATATGTTTTCTGATTATATTATGAATAATTTCGGGTGATTGTGTTGCACAGTTTTTATTGTCGATTTGATCATATACAATATGGGCGGTCATGCCCCATAATTTTTGTTGTTGTGCCTGCGATAAATGACTAAGTGTTTCTTGAAATGCCCTAAAATCTGTATTAATAAGCGTTGACTTGCTATCATTAACGACTGGCAGTTCTTCATGGCTATCAACGATAGCACGGCCGTGCCCAGGCAGATGTTTAAGCACTGGTGTAATGCCCGAATCAAAGTGCCCTTTAATAACAGCAGCTGCCATTTCACCAATATATTGAGGATCACTTCCAAATGATCGGTCACCAATAACCTGATGCGTGGATTGAAACACTAAATCTGCTAAAGGCGTGCAATTTATTGTAATGCCCAGGTTTTTTAGCTGAAGTGCCATTTCAACAGCATTGGCATAAGCTTCTTCTGGCGTTTTAAAGGCTGATGGTTCGCGGAATTCTTTAAAATTTGGTTCTTTTAAGCGTGAGACACGCCCCCCCTCCTGGTCTATTAAAATAGGGCAGTCTTCCCCAGAAATTTTATGAAATGCTTTAATAAGTTTTTTTACTTGATCCGGTGTATCACAGTTACGCTTGAATAAAATAAATCCTGCTGGAGCATGGTGTGCGAACAACTCTATTTCTTTTTCTGTCAGTTCTGTGCTTTTAACGCCCACAATAGCTGGTAAATTTATGGTCATCATTTTTTATATAGAAGAATGGATCGTTGTTTTTAATAAACTATCAATAATTTTTATCAATAGTTTTTCGTGATGTTCATTATTTAAAGAACCCGTTGCACTAAATGCATTAAACCCATCACTAATCGAAAGTTGAGAAGGCGCAACGGTTATGCCAATATTGTTTAATAACAAGCGCAGTGGAATAAGCCCTCTATAGCCTCCAAGTGCAGCTGGCGATACAGCAGCAATGGCAGCAACTTTATTTAAAAAGGCGTTTAATGGCGCCTCACCGTTTTCGTTCACTCTGCTTATCCAGTCGATGGTATTTTTTAATAGTGCTGAATAGGAACTATTATGTTCGGGTGATGCAATAAATAAGCCGTCATGATCACAAAAAATTCTTTTTAATTTTACTGCGTTTTCAGGAATACCAGATGCACTTTCTAAATCACCATTATATAAAGGTAATTCAAAATCGGCTAAATCTATATAGGTTGCCTCCGCACCACTGTCTTGAATGCGGGAGCAGACTAGAAGCGCTAACTTTTTATTAAGTGAGTCTTTTCTAGCGCTTCCTGAAAAGCAAAGTATCCTTTTTGCCATATAAACTTTATCCTTGCTCTACCTTTGTAGCATCACTAGCTTTTTTTTTGGGTGTGCTATCATCATCCGCCTCAATTTTAAGCGGTGCGTAACGTGGCTCCCCTTGGCGCATGACAAGTAGTAGGATGTGTTTACGCTTACTGTTTTTTGCATCACTCACAATAGTTTGCAAATCTTTTGGTTTGCTCACTTCTTTTTGATTAGCTTCAAGAATGATATCACCTTGTTGTAATCCCAGTTCAGAAGCTGTACTCATCGGATCAACTTTTAAAACAATTACACCACCTTTTACTGCTTGATCTTTCGTCATGTCAGACCGAACAGCAACTGTGATGCCTAATATTTCTGATGTCTGTTCTTTTTTAATGTTTTTACCCTCAGGGTGTTTATCGTCTAATAGGCCTTTTTCATCAGCATCCTCATATTCTCCAAGTACAACAGTTAAAGGAAGCTCTTTACCCTTACGCCATACCTTAATGTTTGTTTTTTTACCAATTTCAGCATCACCAACCAACCGTGTAAGACGTGTCCCCTCATCTAAGCGCACGCCATTAAATTCAATGATAATATCATCTTTTTCAATGCCCGCTTTGTCAGCAGGGCCATCTTTTACAACGTCAGCAACAATGGCACTTTGCTTTGATTTCAATCCAACACTTTCCGCCATGTCTTCTGTAAAGGGTTGTATTTTTACACCCAACCAACCACGTTTTGTGCGACCAAATTCAATAAGCTGATCGATGGTTTTCTTTGCAAGTGCTGCTGGAATTGCAAATCCAATACCGACGTTTCCACCTGTTGGTGAAATAATAGCTGTGTTAATGCCAACAACTTTCCCCCGTGTATTTAACAAACAACCACCAGAATTTCCAAAGTTAATTTGGGCGCTGTGTTGTAAATATTCATCAACATAATCATTTGCACGTCCGCCTGAAGAACGCGCTAAAATATCACGCCCCATGCTGGAGATAATACCAATTGTGACCGAGCTTCCAAACCCAAATGGATTGCCAATAGCGATTGCCCAATCACCAACACGTGTTTTTTCAGTATCCCCCCATTCTAAGACAGGAACTGTTTGTTTGCCTTGCGGTAAATCATCGATATTTGCTTTAATAACCGCTATATCTGTACGTTCATCTGATGCATGTACAGTGCCTAAAATTTCAGTTTTATCATTCATTAAAAGCTTGATTGTCTTAGCATCTTGAACAACGTGATAATTGGTTGCTACATAAAAATGCGTTTTACTTACTTTAATAATAAAGCCTGAACCAAGTGATTGAACCTTTCTAGGGCGCGTATTTTGTTCTAAAAATTTTCTAAATAGTTCTTCAAATTGTGATCCACCTGGCATACCATTTGGCATTTGTTGTGATTCTGCAGCTTCATCTTTTTCCATCACTTGCGTTGTTGCAACGTTTACAACAGCGGGTAGTGCG
This sequence comes from Holosporales bacterium, assembly GCA_003542655.1. Classification (GTDB taxonomy): domain Bacteria; phylum Pseudomonadota; class Alphaproteobacteria; order Paracaedibacterales; family UBA11393; genus UBA11393. The sequence goes on along the minus strand of DPKF01000006.1, from coordinate 2,466 downwards.
CCTTCTGCAATTGCAGCAAAACCTTGTGTAACATCACATTCTCTCCCCGGTTGGACGACAGCAGTCGTTGCAACAGTGTCGGGGTAGGGGGTAGGATACGTCGTGATCTCTGAAGGATATGGAGTAGCAGGTACTGATTCTGACTTGGGTGCTGTTGTTTGTGGGGTATCTTTAGCTGTATTATCCTCAGGTGCGTTCACAACTTCATGCGTATCGCCAGCTATTTCAGTAGCTTCATTTTCTGTATCGGTTTCCTCCGTATCATTCTCATTTTCAGTTGTTATATCCTCCTTTGTAGAGAACATAGATTTAATAGTATCCATAAATCCCGCATAAGAATATGTTACTAAACTTGCTGATAGAGATAATGTTAGAATTAAATTTTTCATAATACGCATAGTCCTTTTTAAGATTCTGGTTGTGTTTTTATAATTTTGAAGAAGTCACTATTTGTTGAAAGAACAATGTTTGTTTCTGGCGTTAAGATTTTTTCATACGCTTCTAAACTTTTTAACATATGGTATAGTTCTAAATCTTTACTAAAAGCTTCGTTTGTAACCGTGATAACGTCAGCATCGGCTGCACCTTTTATGGTGCGCGATTCTTCTTCAGCTTTTGCCATTATGGTTGCACGTTCTGTGTCGGCCCTTGCACGAATGCCTAGTGATTCTTCTTCACCTTTTGCACGGTTTTCTTTTGCAAAACGAATTAAATCTGAGTTCATACGGTCAAAAACAGAAGCACGATTTCCAAGTTGTAGTTCTGTTCTAATAATGCGTACGTCAACTATATTTAAACCCACACGTTTTGCTTTAAGTGCTACATCTTCGTGAATTTGACTCATAATATCAGAGCGATCGGCACTTAATAATTGAGAAAGCGATGCTTTACCAATAATATCCAAAACGGCACTGCGTACAAAGTCTGCTAAACGTGCTTTTGCACCTGTTTCATCTGCAGGCGTAATCGATTTATAAAACTGGATTGCATTCTCTATTTTATAACGCACATAAGCATCAACCATGATTTTTTTATTTTCAACAGTATAGGCATCAATCGTTGGAAGGTCATAGGCTAAAGCCCGTTTCTCATAAAAAATAACGTCTTGCACTAGGGGGATTCTAAATTTTAATCCAGGTTCTGTGTGCACTTTTTGCAGTTCTCCAAACTGTAATACAACAGCCTGCTCTGTAATATTTACAACGAACATGCTTTGTACCAAGGCGAAAAGACACACCCCAACAACAATTAAAACACTAAATGATTTAGTCTGTTTCATAAAACGTTAATCCTTTGTTTTTTTATCTAAAGATACATGCGGCAAAATACTGTTGCCTAAAGAAGCATCGATAATTGTTTTATTTCGAATGTTACCTAAAGTCCGTTGCATGCCGTCTAAATAATAGCGTTTTAAAGCAACAGCTTTATTTTGTTTATAGGCATTATAAATGAAGTTAAATTGCGCTGATTCACCTTTTGCTCTACCAACAACATCTTGTGCATAAGCCTTAGATCCTTCAACCATTTTTACAGCGTAACCACGCGCTTTTGGAATAATATCATTGGAATATGCCTCTGCTTCACGCTTCATACGCTGTGCATCAATCGATGATGTTTGCATATCTTGAAAAGAATCAGACACCTCTGCTGGTGGCGTTAACGATTGCAGCTCAAAAGAAGTAATTTCAACGCCGATTTGATAGGAATCTAAAATGTTTTGAAGAATTTTCATGATTTGATGCGCAGTTTCTGTACGATTTTCTGTTAAAACTGAAGGGAATTTTTTTTGCCCTATAATTTCGCGCATCGCACTTTCTGATGCTGAACGAATGGTTATTTCAGGGTTTTTATTGGTGAACAAAAAATCACTAATATCCTTAATTTTCCATAAAACAACATAGTTTGTCGTGATCATATTCTCATCACCTGTTAAGGTAAAAGATACGTCATCACGGCGCGCTGTTTTGGCAGAACTTTCAATTCTGTTTTCTGCTGCCGTTCTTAAAACATAATTTGCTTCAAATGGCCAAGGTAGACGATAATTTAACCCAGGCCCACTAATGCGTGCAGGGGTTCCAAAACGCAAAACAGCAGACTGCGCTCCTTCTTCCACCTGATAAATACCAGAGGCTAACCATAAAAATAGGGTGCCGATTAGGATTAACCCAAAATGCATGGTCGAAAATTTTGGAAAGTCAGGACCGTTTCCCCCACCACGGTTAAAAGATTTGTTTTGTTGACTAACTTTTTCTTTTAGTTTAGAAACAAAATCACCCAATGGTTCGGGCATATCCTCTTTTGTCTGTGTCGGTTTTTTACGTTTAGGTTTTGATGACCTTTTTTCGTCAATTTTTGTTACCTTTGGTTGATCCCAAGGGTTGTCTGACTCGTTCTCATTATCATCATCTAGAAACATGAATAGTACCTTAATTATTAATTGAATTAGTCATAAACTAAATATAATCA
>DPKF01000073.1 GCA_003542655.1 Holosporales bacterium | reverse complement strand
ACCTCAGTTCGGAGTTTCCCAACTTGATGCAATAACCGGTTGTTGTTGATTAAGAAGTTTAAATGCGCACAATTTTAACGGTTCAATTGTATAGGCGGCTAACGCAGCCATTAAATTGGTCATTGCATTGATAATAGAACGATGGCGTGTATGCCAAATATGGTATTTATGTTTCAAACAATCAAAGATGGTTTCTATTAAATTTCTTTGATTTAAAAGCTGACGTTCATAGTCTGTTAATACCATTTTTTCCTTCATATTTTTCCGTTTTCTGGTAATTAATTTAAGGCCATTTTTGAACAATTCATCAAATAATTTTTTCCCAATATAACCTTTGTCAGCAAAGGCTAGACCTTCGAGTTCTGACAGCAACGAACCCGCTGCAGATATGTCGTGTACGTTTCCTCTGGTTATTTTAAATGCAATTAACTCACCAAGATTATTAATTACCAAATGAATTTTTAGTCCAAAGAACCAGCCTACAGATGTTTTACCATATTGAGCAATTTCTTCAAAAACTTTGTGACGTTTTGATCTTTTAATATGACATACAGGTAAGCAACTTCCATCAATGTAATATATACCAGTTTTTCTCCCACTTTTACATTGTGCAAATAAAGTTAACGGAAAAATAGCAAGCCCAATTAATTCAACAAATCGTTGATAACTTGGTGTTTTTGGGAAATAGTTTTTCCAGTATACTTGTAAAAAACCTGTGTAAAATGTTTTAAAATTGCGATAACCGACCATTTGAAACAATATCTGGATGGTCATAATTTCACTAATAGACAAACAACACTTTGGCCCGCGTTTCCCTTTCGCTGGGCTTGTTAATAGCGGCTGAGGCATATTTTTCTCTAAATCCTTGCAAAAATCATCAATTTCGCAAAAAATAGAGACTAGCTGGTGCTCTTTAAGCATATCGAAATTCCTTTTAGACGAGAAAAATCAGTATGTTAAGTGCATCAGCGCCTTTTTTCAACCGCTATAAAACTCCGAACTGAGGTTAACCAGTAAATCAAGGCGGTTAACAGAGGGACGGGCAGACGTCCTTCATGGATAACATGTTATCCATGATTATTGCTCAATATCCTATCAAATGCACTAAAAAACATGGCCTTTTTCTAGGCATAATAGTTCTCTACTCGGACATCTTTCAAAATTTTGCTAGATAGCCCTTACTGGGCATGGGTTCGTAACGGATTTTCTTAGCGTCACTGCTGATTTTCCAGCAGTGACGCTAAGAAAATCCGAAGCCTTTGGCGATGTTTTGACAAGACCTTGGGCGACTGCCCCAAACCCTTATCCCTTGACAGCTGTCTTCGTTAAAAAATATTTAAACCGCCTTAGACGCTGCCTATGGCGCGAAAACCAACAACCCCTGGTCTTCGTATGATAAATTCCTGATGATCGCTCAGAAGGTCTTTAAAACGCGGTTAATCATAGCGAAGGCGGGTGTCAAGGGACCGTGGAATACCGGAGGGAGCGTAGCGACTGAGGATATGCCGCGAAAGCCCTTGATGCCTGCCGTAGCTATCTACCCTTGGCTAGGGGTGCATGAAGGGGGGGTTATCATGCGCCCCTGCCTCTCGAAGGGAGCGGGGTTTGGGGCAGCGCCCCAAGGTCCTGTCAAAATATTTTCTGAGCGTTAGCGAAGTCATTTTTGTGGTTAGGAAATAACCTAAAATTCCCATTTATCCACAAGCTTCTCGCACGCGGTGTTTTTGTTTTCTTGTTTTATCTTGTTTAGAGACTCTTAATATACTGAATAATAACAAAAAAAACCGGTGAGTTACGACAAAAAGTGGGTGAGTTACGACAAAAAGTGGGTGAAGTAGGGTGGAAAGTACGACAAAAAGTGGGTGAGTTACGTCTTGAAATTATTTGTCGTACAATGCATACTGTCTTGACATGTAATTTAATGTCGTAAAAAAAATAAGGATATATTTTGGTCATTCAATTAAAGGTTTCCAAAGATAATGCGCTTATTGATGCAAGCTATCGATTGTCATTAACTGAAATGCAAATTGTTTTGTATGGGATCGGGCTTATAAACCCTACTCAACCAGAGTTTCCATTAAATTATAGAATCGATATAAAAAAATTTGCTGATATGTTTAATCGATCTCATGGGCAGATCTATCAGGAAGTAAAGGAGGCCATTGTAAAACGTTTTTGGGAGCGTGATTTTAGCTATCTGGATGAAAAAGGGAGAACTGTTACTCTTCGCTGGTTAACTAAAATGGTTCACGAAGATAAGTCTGGGTACATAGAAATAAAATTTAGCGAGGAAATACAACCATATTTACATCAATTGCAAGGAAACTTTACAACTTATTATATTGACAAAATAGCGAAATTTAAAAGTATTTATAGCGTCAGACTATATGAGTATTCTATTATGTACTTAAATAAAAATAAAATGGATGCTGGCCGATTACCCATATTAATTAGTGAAATTAAAAACAAACTTGGATTAGATAACAAATACAATCGGTTTTGTGATTTTAAAATCCGTGTTTTAGAGAAAGCAAAAAATGAAATAAATGAGTCAAGTGATATAAAATTTGATTACAAAATAATTAAACTTGGTCGATCTCCATATAAAATAGAATTTATAATCAGCAGAAAAGAAAAACAAAAGCATCCGATTGATAATAAAAATTACAAACACAATAAAATATCCACTACAGCCTTAGAGGCAGCAAAAAAACTAGTTCTTTCATCCGGTACTGGATGGGATCTTTATGTTATCGAGCAACAATTTTATGATTTTATAAAGATAAAAGGAAAACCAGATAATTTGGAAGGTGCTTTTATAGGATTCGTTAATAGTAAAATAAAAAACAAACCCTGAAAAAAATATGGTGGCAGTCAAGATACATGTGTAAATTTAACGGCTCGCTTTTATAAACACTTCGGCCCGCAATCAGAGCACAAAATTGGCCCAAATTAAATGCGAATGAAAGTTGTCTGCGGCCCACTTTAATTGCCACCAGCAAAAAGCTGGCCCACATTAATTGCAAATGAGCCCACTTTATTTGCAACTGAAATATCCCGGATCACCATAGCAACACATTCAATAAATTTAATTTGATTCGTGGTGCGCAACAGGCTATAATAAGTTATGATCAAATCATTTAAACATAAAGGCCTGAAGCTTTTTTTTGAGAAGGGCGTTTGCTCCGGCATTCAAGCAAAGCATCAAAGCAAGCTTAGATTGCAGCTGACAGCGCTACATACCGCACAGTGTATCGAAGATATGGATCTGCCAGGCTATAACTTACACCCGCTGAAAGGACAGCGAAAGGATTGTTGGTCAATCACTGTGAATGGTAATTGGCGAATGACTTTTATTTTTGATGACGGTGATGCTTACATCGTTAATTATGAGGATTATCACTAATGACTATGTACAATCCACCCCACCCAGGGGAGTTTATCAACGCAACTTATATCGAACCACTGCACATTAGTCTTCGAGCCGCAGCAGTAAAGCTGGATGTTTCGCCGTCAACTTTTTCAAGGCTAATTAAGGGAGATGCCGATGTATCCCCTGTGATGGCACTGAAGCTGTGTAAAGCCTTTGGACGATCACCTGAAAGTTGGATGATGATGCAGGCTGAGCATGAGTTATGGAAAGCCAGAAAAAAAGTAAATCTAGATCGAGTCACTGTTATCTACTCTACTTTACACGTATAAGAATACCTTAGGTTCTCCCACGCGGTTTGTGTTGATTTCCTCTATGAGTTATTTCGGGGTAAGTCAGGATACGTGTGCAAATGGGTCACTTTACTTTTAAAACAGGGCTACAGCCCTTACTACATAAGGGTTGTAGCGTTTTTCCATAGAACTGATTTAAATGATATATTTCTACCTTCAACGAATCACTTCTCCTTCAATACAGAACTGTCCTCCATTACTAGACACACCATCCATGACAAGAAATAATAGCGAATAAGAGACCGTCCATTGCTCCCCATCACCTAAGCGTACCAGTGCTTTTTTTGGATTCAGTTTTTCAACAACGCCATAAAGGTCATATCCTAACTTGGAATGCCAACCCACTCTATCGCCTACCTTTAGTGAATTTCTGTCAAGCCCGGCAGATGATTTTCTTGGATTGATGTTTACATCTACTCCCTCAAGATTGATGAGATAAAATTTTATATTCCATTTCGGCCTCAGTCATCGTTTCGC
>DPKF01000057.1 GCA_003542655.1 Holosporales bacterium | reverse complement strand
TAGCTGTCCATAAAATGGCAAGATACGGATGCAGTTTTAAGATGCGGTTCATTATAATGCCTACTCAAATTTTCCTAAGTATTTAACAGAAGCTGCGTAGAATTTTGGATCATAGAAATCAAGTGTTTCCATATCACCATTCTCACGTTCAATTGTTACTTTGTTAATGCTTGTATTACCTTCCACTGTGATAGACTTTAAAATTTTAAAATTATCTGTTTTTGGTGTTAATATTTTTTTCCAAGAGTCATTACTTTGTTTTTCATCAAGAACATTAAACATATCAAGTGTGTCAAAATTTCCACTTAAAATTTTGGATAAAATATCACTGATCTTATTTGCTTGTTGGCCTTTGTTTGCGGTAATTAATTCTTTTTTACCCTTAACGATCGTGTATATCCCTGTTTTATCAATAAGCATAGCTTGCTCAAAAGGCTTATCCGTTTCCCAGCGCAAACCTTTTGATTTTGTTAAAAAAACAACACCATTGGATACAAGATTTTTTGGGATGCCGATAATTTTTTTTGTTTGTGTAAATTTTATCCTTAATAGTTCGCCGTCTTTTAAAGGTGGTATTGCATCCTTTAAATCGCACGCCTTTACGCAAGATAGTGCACAAATTATAAGTAAACAAATTTTTTTCATCGCAATGCCTTTTTAATTTTTTCTTGAAAAAATGCAGGTGTTCTTAGTTCTAATGTGTTATGCCCCGCTTTGACCGCCACTTGTGTGCAGTGTCCCTTTGTTAAAAGCTTTTCATCTGTGTCATAAAGACGGAAATCCAATTTGAATCTATTTTCGTATTCTAGCAATGTCGCCTCAACTGTGAATTCTTGTCCTAAAATAATGGGTTTAATATATTTTATTTGTAAATCAACAACGGGCCAAACATAGCCGGATTGTTCCATTTGTTGATAACTATAATGAATTAAATCTAAGAATTTATCACGTGCTTCTTCAAAATATTTTACATAATTTCCATGCCAAACAACACCCATTGCATCGCAGTCAAAAAATTGTGCTTTTAGTTTGTGTCTAATTTTTAAAGTCATTACTTTGCACCATAAAGCGGAAATTTGCGTAATTTTATTAATTCTACTAATGTTCGCAACGTATCATCCAGGGGTTGATCATCTGTAATATAAGGAATGATATCATGTATTGCCTCAATGTAATGAAGTGTATTTTTTGTAAGATTGTTTTTTGTTATATTACCTGAATCTAAGCGAATTCTAATTGCTTGAAGAGTTGCTATCATTTGCGCTGCGCATACTTGTTCTGTAAGTTCTAAAACACGAATAGAATCACGTGCTGCAATTGTTCCCATACTGACTTTGTCTTGATTATGACTTTCAGTTGACCGAGAAAATACACTAGCGGGCATTGTATTTTTTAAGGCTTCGGCTGTCCAAGAAGAGGCTGCAATTTGAACGGCTTTTAGCCCATGATTAATAACAGCCTGCGGACCTGTAGAACCTGATATATTAGCGGGGAGCCCATGATTCATTTTAGGGTCTACCAAGGTTGCAAGCTGGCGGTCTAGCAAATCTGCAATATTTGCAACTAAGTTTTTCAAAGAATCTGCAACAAAAGCAATATGGCCACCATAAAAATGACCACCTGATAAAATACGCGGCACATCGCCTGTTAAATCGATTAAAGGGTTATCGCAGGCAGAATTAATTTCAGTTTCAATGATTTCTTTAAACTTGGGCAGAAAATCTGCAAGAACGCCGATCACATGCGGCGCACAGCGCGTTGAATATCTATCTTGCAAACGATGTGTTGGAAAATGATCCGGTACATTTATAAGATCCGCACGTATTAATGATGCAACATTTTCTTGGCCTTTATGGGGTTTAGCAGAAAATAAAACTGCGTCAAAATGAACAGGATTACCTTCTAACACAATACAGGTTAATGCCGTTAAGCGTGATGATAGTTCAACTAAATATTCAGCACGTAAATATGCTTCTGCAACAATGGCCGTCATAACAGCTGTGCCGTTCATAATGGCTAAAGCTTCTTTTGGTTGCAGCGTATAGGGTGTAATATTGTATTCATTTAATACATCTATGGACGGGCGAATTTGATCTTTATGCCAAACTGTTCTTTCGCCATACAATACGGCAGCAATATAAGAAAGTGGTGTTAAATCTCCACTTGCACCAACGGATCCTTCACTTGGGATCATGGGTAAAATATCTAAGGTTAACAGCTGTTCTAATCGTGTTAAAAGTTCAAAATTAACACCTGAAAATCCTTTGCATAAAGAAGCAAGACGCACAGCTAATACACAACGTGTTTGTTCGGGCGTTAAAAATGTTCCCATGCCACAACCATGAAAACGCATTAAATGTTTTGGAAGGTCATATACATATTCTAAGGGGACAGAGCGTGTCACATTATCGCCGTATCCGGTTGTCACACCATAAATATAGCCTTCATTGTGCAATTCATTTTTTAGGTAATCAGCCCCCTTTTGAATAAGGGTTTGAAAGTTATGATCTCTGCTTAACGTTAAGGTTGCCTCTTTTTTTGCAATAAGCCCCAAATGTTCGACAGTTAGACCATTTTGATGATCTATTTGAATTGTTTTCATAAAAAATCCTTTTCTTTTACCCTAAAGTTTTTGCCAAAAATCAAAGAAGTTGTACCATTGATATGGATATTTCAATGCCAGTTTTTCTAAATACTGTGCATATTGATGTGCGTAAGTCTGTAATTGTTCTGTCCTATTTTTTCTGTCTAATACAATTTTTTCAGAAAATAGGTCGACACTTACATGATATTTTTTTTCTTCTTTTATTGCTGCTGCGGTATAGACAGGGCATTCTAATAAAGACGCTAAAATATAAGGACCTTGTGAAAATGGGGCCTTGTCCCCTAAGAAAGGGACATAACTAACGCGTTTGTCTCCCTTGACGGGGAACCGATCTGCAGCGATGACAACAAAATCACCTTCGCTAACGCGATCTTTCAAAAAGATAATTGTCTCAGCGCCAACCTCGGTTACTTCAATGATATTAATGTTCACGTCTGGGTTGAAAAACTTAAGCATTTGATTGTAGCGCTTTGCGTTTTTTGTATGTAGTAAAATATGCAATCGTTTTTGATGGTCTATTTGTGATACAGCACGGCAAAATTCCATATTGCCAAGGTGGCTGACAAGTATCATGCCCCCCTTATTTGACATCATGTTTTTTAAATGCGTTATACTATTTTCTGTTACATCTTGCACAGAAGAGTGTCCAATCCAAGCAGAAAATTTATCTAAAGCCATATTGAAAAAATTCATGAAATGATACAGGCTATCTTTAAATGTAGGGTCTTGATTACGGCCTTGTATTTTAAAGACTTTTTTTAAAAAAAATTCTGATGCATTTCGCTGCTCTGTTCCTGTTAAATAATAATACAGAACAAGTGGCCACCCAATAAATTGACAGAGTGCACGTCCAAATAATTTGTAAATGATTGATATGAAAAACATGCCAATTAAGGGACCACGCTCTTCTAATGAGGACCAGCTTATGCTGTCAAAGGATCTGTTTAAATGCGTATAATTTGGTCTGTTTTTTAAAACGGATGCACTATTAAAAATCATTGATATGACGAGCCGTGTATGCATTTTTGTAATCAACCAATTATCTTGTAATAAGCGAAAGTTGGACGTGTTACCAGCTGGGTAAATGACTTTTACTGGTATCATAAGCGTTGGAACGGCGTTCCAAAATAGGCGCACCATGATTTCTGTATCAAAATCCATGCGTTTACCAATATGTGCTGATTGCAGAACGTCGCATGTTTCTTTTAATGGATAGATTCTAAAGCCACACATACTATCGGTTATGCGAAAAGATAATGTTTCCATAAATACCCATATATGGGTAAACCATCTGCCAATTTTACGTCCCAAAGGCACACTTTTGTCGTATATAGGTTTACCGCTAATTAAAGCAGTTGGATTGGCTTTTGCAATATTGACAAAGTTTGGAATGGCCAATAAGTCGTGTTGTCCGTCCGCATCAATTTGAAAAGCATGTGTATAACCAAGATTGTGCAAATAATTAAACCCTGCTGCACAAGCAGCACCTTTTCCTTGATTATTGTCAAATGAAAGGTGCATGACTTTAGGATATTGTTCTGTAATAGAGTTAATTATATTTTTTGTTTTCTTGTTGCTTCCATCATCAACTATTAAAATATCTAAGCCATAATCTGTAATTTTTTCAATCACAGTCTTAATAGCCTTATAGTGATTATAGGTTGGAATTAAAGCACATATGCGCTGCATAAGTTTGATTCCTTATTTATAATATAGCCGACCGGTTGAATATGTTTGTTCATCACTTTTGTATTCATACATTATATAAGAATCAATAGGAAAATTTTCAAGGGTTAATGTTAAGTTCATTTCAGGTTGAATAAGGTCTGTAAACTTTATTATAGGGCAACGTGTAATCATACCAGAAATATTAAAACAATTTTTTGCATAGTGCACAGCCCAATGTAGTTGTGTGATACCTGGTAGGATAGGGTTTTCAGGGAAGTGACCCTTAAAATAAAAAAGATCCTTAGGAATTAATATAGCCAAGACAGCTTTATGTTCGTTGATGTTTTTATGAAGAATTTCAGGAAATAGTATGCTCATTATTTATTCTCTTCAAATATTTTTTGTAGAGCAGAGATGCTCCTTTTTCCAGTACTATTTTCTGGCATTTTACTTTCTATTTTCCATTGTCTGGGTATGCAGACAATATCAAAATAGAGGCGTAAATGTTGTTTGAGCGCATTAATAAACTGATGCCTCTTGACGCTATTCAAATGCATCACGCCGTCTTGTGTTAAGGTAATAATGGCGCCTAAAATATCACGCTTTTCCATAAGTATAGGTAAAATAACACAGTCTTGTATAGACGGATGTAAGGCTAATTTTTGTTCAATTTCAAGTAAGCAAACGCGTTTTCCCTCTACTTTTACAATACGGTCATGTCGACCCAATAAATTGAACGTGTTGTCACTATGTATCATAACGCGATCCTGAGTTTGATAAGGAGTATCAAGGTAGGGAGACGCTATATGAAGACAGTTATTTTCTCCGATTTTTATCTTAATCTGGTTAAAAGGCGTGCACTTGCCAGAATTATCAAGTTGTTGACGGTATGCAATACCCCCAGTTTCAGTACTACCATAAATTTCAAATGGTAGGGTGCCAAGCAGATCGTTTGTTTTGTGAGCATCTTCAAAAGATAAGGGGGCGCTTGATGAAAATACAAACGATGGCTTGTATAAGGATTTTTCCTCTAAACGAGATAAATGTGATGGGCTTGATATTAAGACATCGTCTTGCCCTAAATTTGTAAAAATCTCATCCCATAAAACAAGGGTTTGATTTAAAAATTTCTTTTCTAAATATAGCGGTAGCAGCACTGAAAATAATAATCCATATATATGGTAATGTGGCACTGTTGATATGAATTTTCCAGAACTTGACATATTAAAAGTACTTATTAAACACTGTATTTCTGTTTCTAGCTGAAACAATGTTTTGGGTATTGCTTTTGGTTTGCCTGTTGATCCAGATGTATAAAAGACAAGACATGTTTTCTTAGAATCTATTAAAGGCTGCGCACTTGTTTGTTTGTTCTTTAAAGGCGTTTTATCTGTTAGAAATAAGGTATTGTTTTGCATGATAGAGCTGATAAAATTTTCTGCCTTATTGTGCGGCAGAAAAACTTTCCCCCCCGTGCTAAAGGCTGCCAGTAGGGCCGTTAAGAAAAAATACCTATCTTCGCTATAAAGAACGACATGATCTGCATCTTGAATTGTTGCCCTTATCTTATGGAAGGTTTCAACATACTGGGGGCCTAAAGAAGATCCTAAATTTTTGATAATTTTATTAATCATATATTTTCTTTATATAGGGATATGCAAGACCGCCTGCAAATAAAATGCCCATTAAAACATAAGAAATTAAACCATTGTATAGTATCCAAAAATCCATACTTATCCATAAGGACCCTAAAGATATACCGGCATTTGCAACGCTAAAAAATGCCCAAATAATTGTCAGATTTTTTGCATATGTCACTTCACGCTGCGTTAGATTTTCTTTTCGAAAACGCATAAAAGTTTCTATCATATAGGGTGGTTTATAAAGCGTATACATAAATCCAGATGCAACAGATAGGCTAATAATGACAGGGTATAAATAAGGAAGGCGTTCAGGGTTTAAAATGAAAAGAAAGGCGACACTTATAAGTATAAATATGATCTGAACCATCCAAACCTGTGTGCGTAATTTATTATTTGGAAAGAATACTGTTTTTAAAAGTAGTAGCATAACAAATATTAAGGTTACCCAATGGAGCAGAATGGTATCTTTGAACAGATATACCCATAAAACATATGTAAACGGAATCGTTGATAATAAAAACTGAATCGATTTTTTAATCATGAAGCAATTTGTATACGTGATCTACGACGTTTTGAACGGTTCTAATTTCTTTAAAATCATTCGGATCAATCTGCTTATTTGTAATTTCTTGTAATTTGACGATCAAATCAACGGCATCAATAGAATCTAAATCCCAGTCTGTATAAAAATTAGCTTCTGGTGTGATATTTTCTAAAGGAATTTCAAAATATTCCACAAGATACTCTGTAATTTTTGAGTAAATTTCCTCTTTTTCCATAACCATCATCCTTATGCTTGTTCTTGTGATTGAATGAATTTTGCTAATGTTTCAATCGAATAAAAATGTTTTTTTACTGTGTCATCTTGTTCTGCAATTGTAAGATTATATTTTTTCTTTAACATGATGCCAATTTCTAAGGCATCTATAGAGTCTAATCCTAACCCCTCACCAAACAAAGGTTCAGATGGGGCAATATCATCTGGTGTAATATCTTCTAGGTTAAGCGTATTAATAATATCTTCTTTTAGTTGATTTTCTAGGTTATTCATAACCAAGCCTTTCATTATAGTACTTTTGCATGTCAGCTGTTAGTCGTCGCACACGAATGGAGCGTGGTTTGTCTTCTTGATAGTCTGAAACTTTAAAGAGGGGGCCAATTTCAACCTGAAAAACAGAAGCTTCATCAGGTATGTTATACCATTTACCACTTTTTGTCAGCGTTACAGGGCGACAATCAATAAAAATTGATTGAATGTTAGCATGTGAAAATAATGCTAAGTTACCAACACTGCGTTGCAGTTTTACTGATTTTCCTGGCTCTGTTCTTGTTCCTTCAGGAAATATAAGAATGTTTTCACCGTTTGCAAGAT